>JBEPXK010000069.1:0-11649 GCA_041641915.1 Planctomycetota bacterium | reverse complement strand
ATGCGGCCGACGGCGCGGTGTTGGATGATGCGTTGGCCATCGCCGCGCAGGCGGCTGCGCCGGGGGCGCAGAGCGCGGTGCTGGTCTGCCTCCACGGCGGGGCGGGCCTGCGTCGGGCGATCGAACGCGCTCTGCTCGCGCGTGGTTTCACCGCCGCGAGCCCCGAGCTCGGCGCGCGGTGGCATGCGCTCGCGGCCTGCCCTTCGCCAGCGGCGCGAGACTGGGTGCTGGCGCATCCGCACGGGCGTCCGCCCTTCGATCCGGCCCTGTTGCGGCGCCCGGCGATGGTGGTGATCACCGGACCGACCAACGCGGGCAAGAGCACGCTGCTCAACGCCTGGTGCGGGCATCGCCGGGCCCTCGCCGGCCCGATGCCGGGAACCACGCGCGACCTGGTCAGCGCGGTGGTGGCGCATCGCGGCTGGAGCTTCGAGTTGGTCGACAGCGCGGGGCTGCGCGAGCAGGGGGATGCGCTCGAGCAGGCCGGCCGCGCGCTGGCCGAGGCCGCGCGCGCCAGCGCCGATGCCGTGTTGGTGCTGGTTCCGCCCGGCGCGAGGCCGCCGGTGTGCACCGGCCCGGCGGCCTCGCGGACGCTTCTGCTCGCGGCCAAAGCCGATCTGACGGGTGCCGCGGCCTCCGGGACGCCAGTCCTGCCCGCGCACGGAGTCCGTCCGGGCCTGGCCGGGTGCCCGTCCGAAGCCACGGAGGGTTGCGCCGCAGACGCGCGGGGGCAACGCCCTCCTCTGATGGAAGCGTCCGACCTGCCGGGCCTGCGGTGGGCGGCTCCGGGCCACGTTTCCGAGGCCAGCGCGGGCGCGATGCTCGAGCGGATCGGCGACGCCCTGCTCGCGCTGCTCGGCCTGCCGCGGGATCCTGCCGGGGCCGCTCGGGGGTTGTCTGCAGGCGGCGGGGCTTAGAGTGCCGGCCCTGCGAGGAGGAGGCGATGATCGATCTGGCCCTGTTGCGCGATGACCCGCAGGCCCTGGCCCGAGCCTGGGCCGATCGCGGCGTGGTGGTCGATGTCGAGGCCCTGGTCGCGCTCGACGCGACGGTGCGCAATCTCAAGGCCGAGTCGGAGCAGCTGCGCCACGATGTCAACGCGGCGAGCAAGGCCATCGGCCAGGCGGCGAGCTCCGGCCAGGATGTCGACGCGGCCAAGGAGCACGCCCGCTCGATCGGCGAACGCGCCAAGCAATTGAGCCGCGAATGCGCGCAGCGCGAAACCGAGTTACGCGACCGGCTGCTCGAGCTGCCCAACCCCTGTCTGAGCGAGGTGCCGGTCGGGCGCGACGAGACCGAGAACGTGGTCGTGAGCAGCTGGGGCGCACAGCCGCGGCTGGACTGCGAACCGCGGCCGCATTGGGAGATCGGTCCCGATCTGGGCATCCTCGATTGCGAACGAGCGGCCAGGCTCTCGGGTTCCGGCTTCGTCTGTCTGCGCGGCGACGGCGCGCGGCTGGTGCGTGCGCTGGTCGCCTTCTTCATCGATGTGCTCACCCGCGAGCACGACTACACCGAGCTGATGGTGCCGTATCTGGTCACGCCGCAGACCATGCAGGGCACCGGGCAGTTGCCCAAGTTCCAGCAGGACCTCTACCACTGCGAGCGCGATGATCTCTATCTGATCCCCACCGCCGAGGTCCCGGTGACCAATCTCCACGGCGGCGAGATCCTGCCCGAGGCCGAGCTGCCGTTGCGCTACTGTGCGCACACGCCCTGCTTCCGCCGCGAGGCCGGCGCCGCCGGGGTGGGGACGCGTGGCATGACCCGTGTGCACCAGTTCGACAAGGTCGAGATGGTCTGGCTGAGTCATCCCGAGCGCAGCGCCACCGATCTGGCCGAGTTGCGCTCACACGCCGAGACCATGCTCCAACGTCTGGGGCTGCACTACCGCGTGCTCGACCTGTGCACCGGCGACACCGGCTTCAGCAGCGCGCATACCTATGATCTCGAGGTGTGGAGCCCGGGCACGGGCAAATGGCTCGAGGTCTCCAGCTGCTCGACCTTCACCGACTTCCAGGCCCGGCGAGCGGGCATCCGGATGAAGCCGGAGGCCGGGGGCAAACCGCGGCTGGTGCATACCCTCAACGGATCGGGGCTGGCGATTCCCCGTTGCCTGATCAGCCTGCTCGAGTCGAACATCAATGCTGACGGTACGGTAACGATCCCCGAGGTGCTGCGTCCCTACCTCGGCGGCCAGGAGCGCATCGAGCGCCGCTGACCCGGTTGCCGACGCGAAGGGGGGAGCATGCTCGATCCCGTCCACGAGGAATGCGGCATCGTCGCCGCGGCCGATCTCGGCGTCGATCCGGATACCGGCGCGGCCTGCACCGAGCCGGCTGACGTCGCTGCGCTGATCCCCCGGATGCTGATGGATATCCAGAACCGAGGCCAGCTGGCCGCCGGTTTCTCGGTCTACAACGGTGACCAGCGGCTGTTGCTCAAGACCCACAAGCAGATCGGCTCGGTGCGCGACGTCTTCGCCCTCGGCGACAAGGAATCGCACCAGCGCCTGATGCACAACCGCACCGGATCGATGGCCATCGGCCATACCCGCTACGCCACCAGCGGTGCGGACGATCCCGAGTACGCGCAGCCCTACGAGCGCCGTCACGGCCGGCCCTACAAGTGGTTCAGCTTCTGTTTCAACGGCAACGTCGCCAACCATCGCCAGCTTTTCACCCATCTGCGCGACGACCTCGGCTATCATCTGCTGCATCCCGACTGCGACACCGAGCTGTTCCAGCACTACATCGCCTTCCAGCAGCGCGGACAGCGTCCGCGCGATTGGGCGACCGTGTTCCGCCGCCTGTGCACCATTGTCGACGGGGCCTGGAACATCGCGCTGGTCTCCGCGCGCGGCGATCTGTGCATCGCGCGCGATCCGACCGGGCTCAAGCCGTTGTGTTGGGGGCGGCTGGGGCGCTTCGTCGTCTTCGCCTCCGAATCGATCGCGCTGCAGAACCTCGGCGTGCCGGAGATCGAAGACGTGCCGCCGGGAACTCTGATCCACGTCCGCGGTTCGCGCATCCGCCAGGTCAGCCTGCGCAAGACGCCGAAGGTCAGCCACTGCTTCTTCGAGTGGGTCTACTTCTCACACGTCGCCTCGCGCCTCGACGGCCGCAGCGTGTACCAGTCGCGCAACAACATGGGTCGGGCATTGGCGCGGATCGAGACCCAGCCGATCACCGACGACCACATCGTGGTCCCGGTGCCGGACACCGCCAAGGCCGCTGGCGATGGTTTCGCCTATGCCCTGGGCATTCCGGCGATCGAGGGTCTGGTGCGCAACCGTTACAGCGGCGACCGCACCTTCATCGAGTCCGGCGACCGGCGCAACAAGGTCGCGCGTAAATTCGTTGCGCTGCGCGGAATCCTGGAAGGCAAGAAGGTGTTCCTGGTCGACGACTCGCTGGTGCGCTCGACCACCATCAAATACCTGGTCGACTTCGTCCGGCGCGAGGGTCGGGCCAAGGAGATCCACGTCCGCATCGCCTGTCCGCCGATCATGGGGCCGTGCTTCTACGGCATCGACATGTCGACCATCGGCGAATTGTTCGCGCCCCGGCATCTCGACGCCCCGGTCAAGCGCGGGGCCTTGCCGCAGGAGGTGCTCGCGAGCATGGCCGCCAGTTTCGGGGCCGATTCGCTGCAGTATCTGCCGGTACACGAGGTGCCGCGCTGCATCGGCCTGCCGCGCAAGGAGCTGTGTATGGCCTGCGTCGACCGCTCCTATCCGACTCCGGTGGGCCGGGAGCTGTTCAAGGAGGCACAGACGGCATTGCGCGAAGGCCGCGATGGGCGGCTGACGACCTCGGGTACCTGCTGCGGTTGAGCGGATACGGGCCCCAGCCGCCGCCGGGGGCCAGGCGCGTGTGGCTCAGGAGCGGATGCGGGCCAGCACCCCGATCTCGGCGAAGCGGTGCTTGGCCGCTTCGGCCTCGTCCTTGCTGACGTTCTTGAGCACGGGGATGATCATCTTCTTGGCCAGGCCCTCGGCTTCGCCCTCTTCGATGTTGACCATGTCCATCAGCAGCGGGACGACCTTCTTGCGCCGGTTCTCGTCGTTGATCTTGTTCAGGAATACCGAGAAGCGTCCGCCGCCGGTGGCAGTGGCCGTGCCACCGCCAGTAGCTGTCGCAGATGCGCCGCTGGCGCTCGCGAGTTCGTCTTCGGGCAGCAACTGGTCGATGATCTTCGTGATGTCGTTGGTCGAGGGGACGACGTTGCCGGTTTCGGTGTCGTCGCTGCCGCCGAAGAGTTCGTCCATGCGGCTGCCGACCTGGGCCGCGTCGATCCCGGCGGTGCCGGGCTGGACGTCGGCGCTGCCGCTGTCTGCGGCGTTGGGCGGGGGTAGAATCGGATTGGAGAAGGGGGTGATCTCGCCCAGATCGCTGCCCTGGAACTCGCGTCGCGAGCCGTTGCCGGAGACATTCTGCGGCTTGTAGCCGCCGGAGTCGCCGCTGTTGCCGTGGCTATCGGTGATCGGAGCGCTGGTGCCGTTCAGTCGTGCGGCAAGCAGGTCGATCAGGCGGACGCGACCGGTGCTCGCGGGAAGATCGAGCGCGTATTCGGCCGGATAGCTGCCGATGCTGCGCTTGAAGATCTTCGGCCGTTTGGGCCAGTCGATCTTTGGCAGCTCCTCGCCGCTGTCGGCGTTGGTGTACTCGACGGCGCCGCCGGAGAGCTCGAGACAACGCAGGGTCAGCTGTAGCGCCGCCGCCTCCTGCTCGGTCAGGTCGGCGAGCAGGATGATCGGCGCGCTCTGGACCACCGTAACCGCGGTGGAGTCCTTGACCCCGAAAGCCAGGCTGATGGCCTGAGCGACCTGCTCCAGGGAGTCGGGCCGGCATTCCCGCAGTACGATCTGGTAGGGCATGGAGCGATAGGATCCTCTCACCACGAGGTTCCCGCCAGTCGGGGGCCTGTCAACAAGCAGGCAGTGCCGGTTCGGCGTCCGGAGGGGGGCGGTGCTGCGCGCGACCGCGCGGCGTTGATCGTCTGCGCGCGCGACCTAGTCTGCGCGGTCATGGCCAAGCGGGGCAAGTCGGGTACGTCTGCAGAGGCGAGCAAGCCGGGGATCGAGCTGGTCCTGCGCAACCGGCGCGTGCGGCACGACTACGAGGTGCTCGACTGCTACGAGGCCGGCATGGCGCTGACCGGCACGGAGGTCAAGAGCCTGCGTGAGAAAGAGGTCCAGTGGGCCGACGCCCACGCGCGGATCGACCACAAGGGGCAGGTCTGGCTCTACGGCTTGAGCATCGCGCCCTATCGCCAGGCCAGCGCCTTCAACCACGTCGCCACCGCGCCGCGGCGCCTGCTGCTGCATCGGCGCGAGATCGACAAGCTCGCCGGGGCGCTCAAGACCCGCGGATTGTCATTGGTGCCGCGACAGATCCATTTCCGGCGCGGCTGGGCGAAGATCGAGATCTGTCTCGTGCGTGGCCGTAAACGCGAGGACAAGCGTCAGGCGCTGCGCGAACGCGAGCGCCGCCGCGATATCGATCGCGAACTGGCGCGCCGCGCTCGCGCGCGTTGAGGCCGGGCTTGAATCAGCGCCGCGCCGCCTGTTCCTCGGCCAGCTCGCGGGCGATGCGTTCCTCTTCGGCCTGCCGCGCCGCCGCCGCCTTCTCGGCCGCGAGCAGGGCCTGCTGCCACTCCTGATTGTCATCGAGGTGGCGTCGGATCGAGCGCGACTTCTCGAACTCGCGGTGGAGCGCCGGGTCCCAGTCGAGCGCCCAGGTCACCAGCCGCATCATGCTCGCCGCGTTGTCGCCGTCGATGCGATCCTCGATGTAGTCGAGCAGTTCCTTGGCTTTCTGCCGCTGGGCCAGCTCGCGCTTGTGCCGGGCGATGCCGGCCTCGATCGCGTAGTTGCGCGCGGCCTCCAGCTCGATCCGGTTCTGCCCCAGATCGTAGACGAACAGCATCTGTTTGCGGGTGAAGTTGATGTAGACCTGGTCCTGGGCGTCGATGTTGGCCTGGACCGGGTCGTTGTCGCCGCGGAGCCCGCTTTCACGGCCGAGTTTCTCGAGATAGCGCCGGCTGACCGGGTTGAGGCGATTGCGTCGCAGTTGGTTGTTGTAGTCGACCACCTGGCGCGCGAGTTCGGGCGAGGAATCGTAGGTCGTCGGGATCAGCAGGTCGAGATCGAGCGAGCGCAACGAGAGCGTCTTGAGCTGGCCGCCGCGCGCGGTGTTGAGGTACTGGTAGAGGATCGCCTTGCGGTTGGCTGCGTCGAGCAGGAAGAACTCGTTGCGATCGCCGAGTGGCACGATCCAGGGTTCGCTTGCGCTCACGGCGATGCGGGTTGCCGCCGCCGGGTCCTCCTCGACCATCTTCGCCTCGAGTTCCTTGTGCTGTTCCTTGATCTCGCTGGGCAGGCCATCCCACAGCTGCTCGCGCGACGGCTTGGATTCGTACTGGGTCGGAACCATCAGCTGACTGCGGTAGTTGTGCCAGCCGACCAGCTCGAGACGCGGCTTGATATACCGGACCATGAGGATCGCGTAGTGGCTGGGGATCACCAGCAGGACCACGTCGCGGGTCATGGCGGCGTGGACGGTGCCATCGAAGGTCGGTTCGTTGGCCCAGAAGGTGTCCTCGGTGTTCATCGCCCGCTCGTAGACCGCCGGATCCAGCTCTTCGAGCATCTTCATCCACTCGAGGTAGGACGGTCGGGCGTTCATGCCGAAACGCAGCGCCGACCAGTCCTGGAATTTGTCGAGATTGCCCATGTCGGCCGGGCGCTTGGTCACGAATTCGAGCCACACGAGGAAGTTGGCCTCGGTGACCTGCTTGAGTTGTTCGCCCTGCAGGTCGTAGATCTGCAACGTGCCGAGCCCCGGGTTGACCACCCCGACCTCGGTCGCGCCGCTCGCTTCGGGCGGTCGCAGGATCAGGGGGGTCTCGAGCGACCAGACGGGCGCGGCGGTGAGCAACAGGAGGAAGATGGCGATGGTACGCATGACGGTGCTCCTCTGGGTCAGCAAGGAACGATGGTGGCGCGCGGTCCGGCCGATGCAGCGCATAACCTGCAGCCCGCAGGCCCGTGTCCCGTTCTGTGTCAAATGGTACCGCGGCGGCGATCCGATGGTGCTGTGGGGCTTTGCCACAGGTCGGGCGGGTGGCTCAGCGCCGTTTGGGTTCGGGGGGGAGGACGAAATCCTTGGCCGTGACCCGGTTCTGGATCCAACGGGCGAAGGCCTCGAAGGGGCAGAGTACGGTGTAGACGGCGAACTCGCTGGTCATGCGCAGGGCCGGGTAGCGGTCGGCGGCGAGGATGCCCAGGCGTTCGCGTGTGCCGGTGCCCTGAAAGCGTTCCCGATAGGCGGGGTGGTCGGCGGCGATCGCCACCCGTTGGTAGATCTCGTTGATCTGCAGCAGCTTGCGCAGCAGATGGCCGAGCCGCCAGATCTTCTGCCCCTGGGATTGACCCTGCATGAACGGATAGAGGTGGGGGGTCTCTTCGATCGATTCGAGCCAATGAAGGATGGTCTTGTGGGCGTCGATCTCCTCGACGGAAAGCGAATCGCGTTCGAAGTAACCGAGGAAGACCTGACGATAGAATCGGCTGCGGACGCGATCGGCGATCAGGCGTTCGCGGGCGCGGTCGCGCTGTTCGGCCGGCAGCTTCAGCAGCGGCTCCTCCTCGTGACGGTCGAGGGTGATCGGGTCGACGTCGTCGCGCCATTCGCGATCGCCGCCGCGCGCGCGGCTCAGGCGCTTGATCGTCGCCAGGGCGCGGTCCTGTTGCGGCGGGCACAACACCAGGGCCTCGCTGAGCAGCGGCGAGCCGAACACCGGCTCGATGGGGTTGAGCAGCCGGCCGACGCGGTTGCACGGCAGCTGGCGCAATTCGTCAAGGGCGGGAATGAGCGCATGCTGCCTGGCGATCAGGTCGCGAATATGCCGGTAGAGGCCGATGGCGTGGATCTGCAGGGCCGCGACTTCGACCCCGTGGCCCTCGCGCAACAGGCAGAGGTGCTCGATCAGCGCCTCGCGCAGACCGATGTCCTGGTAGTGCTCGTCGTCGGCCAGCGCCTGCAACGATTGCCCGATCCGCGCGCGTTCGCTTTCGACCTCGAGCTCCTTGAGGATCGCCGCCAGGCGCTGGTTGTCGGCCGTGCCGGTGATCAGCGCGTCGGTCAGGCTGGCTTCCATCTCCTCGATCACGCCGCGGTGGCGTTCGATCATCAACGGGCGACGGGTCTCCTCGATGATCTCCGCCGTGCTCATGAGGGGATCGAGGTCGTCGCCGCTGTGGTCGCTCGCAGGCATGGCCCGAGCATAGACCGCAGCGACTTGCCAGCAACCATCAGGGGGCTTCATCCCGCCGGCGCTTGGGTGTCGCGGTGTGTGCCTGCACACGTCCGGTGGTGGCCGGTGACTCGGTGCTTGCCGCAGGGCGCCCCGCTCTAGGGTACCCCCCCGTCGCCGTCACGATGGGGAGTTGTCCATGAACGCGAACAAGGTGGTCCTCGGTCTGCAATGGGGCGATGAGGGCAAAGGCAAGATGATCGACGCCCTCGCCGGTCGCTGCGATCTGGTCGTCCGCTGTCAGGGCGGTGCCAACGCCGGCCACACGGTGGTTGTCGACGGGCGCAAGACCGTTCTCCATCTGCTGCCTTCCGGCGCGCTGCATCCCGGCGTGCTCTGCGTGATCGGCAACGGCGTGGTCGTGGATCCGCGCGCGCTGCTGGCCGAGCTCGACGAGCTCGGCGATGCCGGCCGTGATCTGGCCGGCCGCCTGCGGATCAGCGACCGGGCCCACATGGTCCTGCCCTGCCACAAGATCGTCGATCGGGTCGCCGAGGATCTCAAGGGCGATGCCAAGGTCGGCACCACCCTGCGCGGTATCGGCCCCTGCTACAGCGACAAGGTCAACCGCATCGGTCTGCGTTGCGGCCTGCTGCGCCGGCCAGCGGTGTTCCGCGAGCGGCTGCGGCGGCTGCTCGAACAGGCCGAGCGCCAGCTGTCGCTGGTCGGCGACGAGCGCATCGACATCGACGCGGTAATGGCCGAGAGTCTGCCCGCCTGCGAGCGCATCGCGCCATTCGTCGCCGACACCGTCGACCTGCTCCATCGCCAGGATGCCGGGAAGACCATCCTGTTCGAGGGGGCCCAGGGCAGCATGCTCGACATCGACTTCGGCACCTACCCCTTCGTCACCTCATCGAACACCGGCATCGGCGGCGTGATCACCGGTTCCGGTCTCTCGCATCACGAACTCGGCGAGGTGATCGGCATCGTCAAGGCCTACACCACCCGCGTCGGCGCCGGCCCCTTCCCCTGCGAACTCGACGATGCCACCGGCGAGCAGCTACGCGAGCGCGGCGGCGAGTTCGGCGCGACCACCGGCCGACCGCGGCGATGCGGCTGGCTCGACCTGAACATCGTCGCCTACGCCTGCCGCATCAACGGCGTCGACACGATCGCGCTGACCAAGCTCGACGTGCTCAGCGGCCGCGACTCGATCGAGGTCTGTACCGCCTACGAGCTCGACGGCCAACGCCTGGAAACGGTCCCGGCCGACGCCGTCGACCTCGAAGCGGTGCGGCCGGTCTATCAGACGCTGCCCGGCTGGCAGGATGACATCACGGGTTGTCGCAGTTACGACGAACTGCCAGCGGCGGCTCGCGATTACGTCGACTTCATCGAGCGCCATACCGGCGTGCGCGTCGGCTGCATCGGCGTCGGGCCGGGGCGCGACGAGGTCATCCTGCGCTGATGGACGCTCCCGCCGCGTTGGACGCACGCATCCGGGCCGCTGGCCTCGAGCCGGCGCGGATGCCGCGCCACGTCGCGATCATCATGGACGGCAACGGCCGCTGGGCACGCGCACGCGAGCGCGAACGCGCCTACGGTCACGAGCGCGGCGCCGATACGGTCAAACTGGTTACCGAGGAGAGCGTGCGCCTCGGCCTCGAGCGCCTGACGCTGTTCGCTTTCTCCAGCGAGAACTGGAAGCGCCCCCAGCGCGAAATCGACGCCCTGCTCGGTCTGCTGGAGCACTACCTCGCCGCCCAGCTGCCGACGATGCAGGAACACGGCGTGCGTCTGTCGACCATCGGCCGCCTGGCCCAACTGCCGGTGCGTACCCGCACGCAGGTCGAGGACGCCGTCGCCGCGACCGCTGCCAACCGCACCATGGACCTCTGCCTGGCCCTGAGCTACGGCGGCCGCGACGAGATCGTCGACGCCTGCCGCGCGATGGCCAGGGCCATACGCGCCGGCGAGCTCGACCCCGAAACCATCGATCAGACCACTGTCGACGCCCACCTCTACGCCCCCGGCGCCCCGGACGTCGACCTGCTCATCCGCACCGCCGGCGAAGAACGCGTCAGCAATTTCCTCCTCTGGCAGGCCCACTACGCCGAATACGTCTTCGCCGACCCCTACTGGCCCGACTTCACCGTCGCCGACTACCACGCCGCCCTCCTCGCCTACCAACGCCGCGAACGCCGCTTCGGCAAGATCTGAGGCTTCCTTCAGAGGGGGCGCTGCTATCAGAGGGGGCGCTGCCCCCTCGCGCGCTCACGCGCGTCCCAGCTGCGCTTGCTCCTCGCTTCGCTGCGGGGCTGCGCTTGCGCTGCGTCGGCCGGCGGCCCCACCGGGGCCACCTATCGCTACGCGATGCCGCCTCCGCCCCCCACGGCCTCGGTCGGGGTTCGCGGCCTCCGGCCGCGTTTTCTGCGTCCCTTCGGGCCCGGCTTCCTCGCTGACGCTCGTCGCGCTCCACCGGCCGCCGGCCCCACCGGGGCCGGCTATCGCTGCGCGATGCCGGATCCGCCCTGCGGCCCATTTTCGCAGAAAATGAAGAGCATTCCTGAAGCCCGCGCCGCGAGCGGTGTTGGATTGGGGAACTGGTGTTGGATTGGGGAACAGTCTTCGCACTTACAACGAAGACAGGCAGAGGCGCGACCGTCGGATGTCTTCCCATGCAACTGCTACCATCCCTCATTCGCTCGACTCCGATTCATCGGGGATGGTGCGGACCAAACGAAATCCCTGCCAGGGAAGGTTGTAGTCGACGTTGAATGCATGGCGCGCCCGCGAACGACAAGTCAGCGCTGCGGTGCACCACGAGCCACCGACCATCACTTTCGTGCTGCCCTTCGGATGCATGACAAGCTTGCTGAATGCGGCGCTCCCCCCGGTAAACGGGTGTAGATCACTCTTCGTCCATTCCATGGCATTACCCACCAGATCGTAGAAACCCCACTCATTGGGAAGCTTTTCGCCTACAGCTTGTGCATGCTGCACACGACAATCGAACCAGGCGTAGTGATGCCCCATCAATGGGTCCTCACCCCACGGGTAGGTGGCCATGTCATTCCCCGCCCGGGCGGCGTACGACCATTCCATCTCGAACGGAAGTCGGTACTCAGCCTGAGGCGGCAATCGCCCCGCTTTGCGTTCACGCGCTGTGATCAACCGCGCAAATGCCCGAGCCTGAATCCAGTCCACGTTCACAGGCTGACGGGACCCCTTCCTCCAACTCGGATTCTCACCCGTAATGTGTTCGTAGATATCCTGCGTCATTTCAAACTGCATCAGATAGTATGGTCGGTCCATATGCACAGTCGTCACCGGCCCTTCGAACTGCCCGCGGTACCGCGTGCCCTCCGGGCTCCCCATGGTCACAAC
>JBEPXK010000068.1:0-11841 GCA_041641915.1 Planctomycetota bacterium | reverse complement strand
CACCGAGTGCGGGCAGACCATCGCGCACATGCCGCACTGGATGCACAGCGAGGCGTCGAAGTCGGGGATGTTCAGCGCGATGCAGCGCTTCTCGAACTGGGTGGTTGCGGTGGGGAAGGTGCCGTCGGCCGGCATCTTCGAGACCGGCAGATCGTCGCCGAGGCCCTGGATCAGCGGCGCGGTGACCTCGCGAACGAAGTCGCTCGCGCCGTCGAGGGCCAGGGTGGCCATCGGTACGTCGCTGGTGGCGGAAGCGGGAACGGTGACCTCGTGGAGATGGGCCAGCGCCTGACGCGCGGCCTCGATGTTCATCTCAACGATCTTGTCGCCCTTCTTGCCGTAGGTGTTGTGGACCTCCGCTTCGATCATCGCCTGGGCCTTGTCCTCGGGGAGGATGCCGGCCAGCTTGAAGTAGGCGGTCTGCATGATCACGTTGATGCGCCCGCCCAGGCCGACCTTGTTGGCCACGTCGTAGCCGTCGAGGACATAGAATTTGGCCTTTTTGGCGATCAGCTGCTCCTGCACCTGGCGCGGGAGGGTGTCCCAGACCTTGTTGGCGGCGTGGATCGAGTTGAGCAGGAAGGTGCCGCCCTGCTTGAGCTTGCCGACCATGTCGTACTGGAACAGCATCGGCTCGGAGTTGCAGCCGACGAAATCGGCCTCGCCGATCAGATAGGCCGAGCGGATGCGCTCGGGCGAGAAGCGGACATGGCTGATGGTGATCGCGCCAGCCTTCTTCGAATCGTAGACGGCGTAGTTCTGGGCGAAGTAGTCGGTGCCCTTGCCGATGATCTTGCAGGTGTTCTTGGTGGCGCCGACGGTGCCGTCGGAACCGAGGCCGAAGAACAGCGCCCGTTTGACCGCATCGGTCTCGGTCGACCAGCCGGCCTCGTAATCGAGACTCGTATTGGTGACGTCTTCCTTGATGCCGATGGTGAAGTGGTTCCTGGGCTTGTCGGCGCTGAGGTTGTCGAGCACCGCCTTGCCCATCGCCGGGGTGAACTCCTTCGAGCCCAGGCCGTAGCGGCCACCGACGACCATCGGCAGGCTGGCGCGCTCGCCGTTGTTGACCGCCTCGAACAGCGCCGTCTGCACGTCCTGGTACAGCGGCTCGC
This sequence comes from Planctomycetota bacterium, assembly GCA_041641915.1. Classification (GTDB taxonomy): domain Bacteria; phylum Planctomycetota; class UBA11346; order UBA11346; family UBA11346; genus SLQH01. The sequence goes on along the minus strand of JBEPXK010000068.1, from coordinate 10,726 downwards.
CGGCCGAACCCGGCTCCTTGGTGCGATCGAGCACGGCGATCGACTGGCAGGTGTCGGGGATCGCGTCGAGGAAGGCGCGGGCGCTGAAGGGGCGATAGAGCCGGACCTTGACCACGCCGACCTTCTCGCCATCGGCGGCGAGCTTCTCGACGGTCTCGTGCATCACGTCGGCGCCGGAGCCCATGACCACGACCACACGCTCGGCGTCGGGTGCGCCGACGTAGTCGAACAGATGGTACTCACGGCCGACCAGCTTGGCGAAGCGGTCCATCGTCGCCTGGACCTTGTCCGGGGTGGCGACGTAGTAGGGGTTGACGGTCTCACGGCCCTGGAAGTAGACGTCGGGGTTCTGCGAGGTGCCGCGGACGATCGGATCTTCCGGGCGCATGCCGCGGGCGCGGTGGGCGGCGACCAGATCCTGATCGATCATCGCCTTCATGTCGTCGATGGTCAGCGCCTCGATCTTCTGGATCTCGTTCGAGGTGCGGAAGCCGTCGAAGAAGTGGATGAAGGGGATGCGCGTCTCCAGGGTCGCGGCCTGGGCGATCAGCGCCATGTCCATGCATTCCTGCGGACTGGCGGCGGCGAGCAGGGCCCAACCGGTCTGGCGCGTGGCCATGACATCGGAGTGGTCCCCGAAGATCGACAGCGCCTGCATCGCCAGCGAGCGCGCCGAGACGTGGAACACGGTGGAGGTGAGCTCGCCGGCGATCTTGTACATGTTCGGGATCATCAGCAGCAGGCCCTGCGACGCGGTGAACGTCGTGGACATGGCGCCGGCGGTCAGCGAACCATGGATGGCACCGGAGGCGCCGCCTTCGGACTGGAGTTCGACCACGTCGGTGACGGTGCCGTAGATGTTCTTCTCGTCGGCGGCCATCTTGGCGTCGGCGATCTCGCCCATGGCGGACGAGGGGGTGATGGGGTAGATCGCGGCGACTTCGTTGCATGCATATGCGACGTGTGACACTGCGGAGTTGCCGTCCATGACGACCATCGGCCGTTCGCTCATGGTGCACCTTTCTCTGGTGGTGGGCTCCGGGGGGGGAGGGACCGGGGCATGTGTTCCTGAAGCTCAACAGGATGGGTCCCGGGCACACCGGTCAAGCGATGGCGGCGGGCTCTTGGGCTTGTCCCCGCCGCGCGCCGAGGCTGGGTCAGAGCGCGCTTGAAGCTTGTTCACCAAGGTGTTACGAGTTGGTATGCCCGCTGCCGACCGTGCTGATCACGTTCCCGGATCCCTGGTCTACGGCCCCGTCGATTCGCGTCGTTTCGGTCGCAGCCTGGGGGTGAGCTTCTCCGAGCCCGGCTTCCGTGCCTGCCGCTGGGGGTGCCCCTACTGCCAGCTCGGCCACCTTGGCGCGCCCCCGGCCGATGCCGGGCCCGTGAGCCTGGCGCGGCTGCAGGCCGAGACCGAGCACGCCCTGGCGATGACGGATCTCGCGGCGTTGGACGTGGTCACCCTCGCCGGGGGCGGCGAGCCGACCGATCATCCGGATTTCGCCGCCTATGTGCGCTGGCTCGCCGACCGGCTCGCCGGCAGCGGGGTCAGGCTGGTCCTGCTGACCAATGCCGACGGTCTGGGCAACGAGGACAACCTCGCCGCCCTGGCCCACATCGCCGCGGCCTACGTCAAATGGGATCCGGGCGCGCCCCAGGGTTCCTGGTCGGCCCTGGCGCGATCGACCCGCGTCGACCGCTACGTGCTGGTCAGCGCGATCAGTCAGCTGCGCATCCAATCGCTGCTCTTCGCGCGCGACGGCGGTCTGCCGGGCAACGCCAGCGACGAGGACCGCCAACGCTGGCTTTCCGACATGCGGCGCATCGGCCCGGTGGAGATCCACCTGACCACCGTCGATCGCCGCCCGGGCGATGCGGCACTGGTCGCGGTCGAGCCGGCGGTGCTCGCGCACTGGGCCGCGACGACCCGCGAGGCGCTCGACGTGGAGGTCCGGGTCTGCGCGTGAGTCCGACGCGTGCACCCGGTCGTGCTCGGGCCTTCCCCGTTCCGGCTCGTGGCTAGGCTGCCGGCATGACCGAACCGTCGCCGCCGGTAGCCGGCCCGCTCGCCTTCCACGTGATGAACAAGCCGGTCGGACCGGTCTGTAATCTCGCCTGCACCTACTGCTTCTACCTCGAGAAGGACCACCTCTACGCCGATGATGAGTCCTGGCGCATGGACGACGCGGTGCTGGAGCGTTACATCGCCGAGTACATCGCCGCGCAGGAGGTGCCGGAGATCGAGTTCGCCTGGCAGGGGGGTGAGCCGACGCTGCTTGGGGTGGACTTCTTCCGGCGGGTGGTCGAACTGCAGCAGCGCTACACCCCGCCGGGCAAGCGCGTGCGCAACGCCTTCCAGACCAACGGCGTGCTGCTCGACGACGAGTGGGGGCGCTTCCTGCACGAGCACGAATTCCTGGTCGGTCTGTCGATCGACGGCCCGCGGGAACTGACCGAGCGCAACCGCGTCGACCGCCACGGCGTGGGCGCCTTCGACCGCATCATGGCCGGGGCGGCAGTCCTGCGCCGGCACCGGGTCGAATTCAACATTCTGTGTTGCGTCAACCGGTGGAATGCTCGCCAGCCGGTCAAGACCTACGATTTCCTCAAGCGGCTCGGCTCGCCGTTCATCCAGTTCATCCCGATCGTCGAACGCAGCGGACGCGAGGAACCGGAGCTCGATCTCGCCCGGCCGCCGCAGATCCGCGCCGCCGGTCCGCCGGTGACCCCCTGGAGCGTCGATCCGGAGGATTACGGTGATTTCCTGATCGCGATCTTCGACCGCTGGATCCGCCAGGACGTAGGCCGGGTGTTCGTCCAGCTGTTCGATGTCCAGCTTGGCGTGCGCATGGGTCAGCCGGCGGCGTTGTGCGTCTATGCCGAGACCTGCGGTCGCGGCCTGGCCCTGGAGCACAACGGCGACCTCTACGCCTGCGATCACTACGTCTATCCCGAGTACCGCCGCGGCAACATCATGCAGGACTCGCTGCGCGAGATGGTGCTCAGCCCGGAACAGACCGCCTTCGCCCGCGCCAAGAGCGAGTCGCTGCCCGGCTGCTGCCGCGCCTGTCCCTATCTGGTGCAATGCTGGGGCGAGTGTCCCAAAAACCGGATCCTGCACACGGCCGCGGGCGAGCCGGGGTTGCAGTACCTCTGCGCCGGACTCAAGCGTTTCTTCGCCCACGCCAATCCGCTGCTCGACCGCATGGCCGGGCTGCTGCGCGTCGGCCGACCGGCGGCGCAGATCATGCAGCAGCTGGGTCGCGGCCAGGCCGCGACGGCGAGCGGGAAGGTCGGGCCGAACGCCGCGTGTCCGTGCGGCAGCGGGCGCAAATACAAGAAATGCTGCGGGGCGCCGGGGCGCCGGGGCTGATTCCTGTGCGCGGTCGCCGGCTCCCGGCGGGCGTTTCGCCTCAGCCGGCCGACGCGTCGCCGAGGGTCTCGCGCAGGGTCTCGGCGCAGCCTTCGGGCGTGCCCTGGCAGACCCAGAAGCCCAGCTGCTCGAAGCCGCCCATCTCCTGGGTGTAGGGCAGGAACTCGCAGTAGAGACCGCAGCCGGGCCCGTTGTGGACGGTGACGTTGAAGGCGATCGGGCGGTCGATGGCGTCCATGATCGCACGGATCGCCTGGATCGCGTCCTTCCACGCCGCGGCGGTGGCCGACCGCTCGGCGTCGTCGAGCTGGTGGAGGTAGGCGCAGGAGGTGCGTTTGACCGCCAGCAGCATGTTGTACGGCCGGCGCATGAAATACGGCACCATCAGCACCACCGGGCCGTAGTCGCGGACCACCAGCTGCTCGGGGTTCTCGCGCAGCATGAAATCGGCGAAGCACTCGCCGCGCTGTTCCTGGAAGCGGCGATTGTTGCAGAAATGCCGCGGCGGCACGTTGGTGTAGAGGATCTGCTGGTGGCCGTGGGCCAGGCTGCCGCCGACCAGGCGACCGTAGTTCTTGATGATCACCACGTGCCCGGCGGGCTGATCACGCTCGCCGCTCTCGAACAGCAGCGTGTGCTCGAGCACGCCCAGGCGGTCGAGCACGATCTCGAGATCTGCGTCGGGCATGTTGTGCCAGTCGCGCTCGTCGTAATTACTGGTCCACTGCAGCAGATGCAGGCCGCGCGCATCGCTGCAGCCGGCGCCGTGGGGCAATTCGCCGCGGGTCATGTCCTGCGGCGCGGCGTCTTGCGGGTGGGCGACCGGAAACAGATTCTTGTTGATGAAGGTGAAGCCCTTGGACAGGGGCGCGACGTCGATGATCCCGGTGGTCCGCCCGTGGCAGATGGGGCACTCGGCGCCGTGGTCCTCGGGCTCGTCGCGCGGGACCGCGGTGTTGGTATGGGGGCGCTTGGCCCGCTTGCTGTTGAAGGTGACCACCGCGCCGTCGCGCGGGTCGACCCGCACGATCCCCTCGGGCACGAACTTCTCGATCGCTTGCTCGCCCCGGACCAGATCGAACACACCGGCGGTGTCGATGTCCTCCAGCCGCCGGTTCTGGAGGACCTTGGCGAGCATCTCTTCGCTGAGGTGGTTGTGGGTCATGGAGCGGCTCAGAAGCCGATGGCGGCGAAGAAGCGCTCGGCCATCGCTTTCCAGGTGAAATAGGGGATGGTGATGTCGAGGGCCTGCGCGCCCATGGCGTCGCGCGCGGCGGGATCGGCGAACAGGCGTTCGAGCGCCGCGGCGAAGCCGGCGACGTCATCGGCCTCGACCACGATCGCACCGGCGCCCACCTGCAGCGGCCGGTCGGTCTGCCCGGCATAGGACGCGGTGCTGACCTCCTCGCCGAGGAGGTATTCGCAGACGAAGGGAATCAGCGTTGAGCCGATCACCGGTACGCTGGTCGCGGCGGCCTCCTGGACCGCCATGCCGAAGCCCTCCATCACCGATGGCGAACAATAGCAATAGGTGGCGGCGTAGATCCAGGGCAGCATCTCCCAGACGTTGCCGAGGAACACCACCCGCTCGCCGAGGCCGTTGTCCGCCACCAGGCGATCGAGTTCGTCGGCCAGTTCCGGTTCGTTGCGGTCGACGGTGGTCAGCAGCATCGCGTCGGGGTGATCGTCGGCCAGACGGGCGAAGGCCTTGATCAAGACATCCTTGCGTTTGGTCTTGTCGGTGCGACTGACCTCGGTGATCAGGCGGCAGCCGCGTACCCGTTCGGCGTCGATCTTCGGATTGAAGCCGGCGATGAATTCCCACACCGCGTGGTCGTCGGGGACCTTGCGCGGATGGAAGCGGTCGGCCTGGACGCAGGGCGGCAGGAACAGCGGGTCATCGGCGCCGTAGTCGTTGATCAGCGCCGAGCGGATGACGCTGCTGGTGGCCGCGGCCCCGTCGAGCTGCGGAACCATCTCCCGCTCCTTGGCGATGCGCTCGTCGATGCGCAGCTTGGCGTAGGACTCCGGCGGCATGTTGCGCTTCTTGACCGTGCCGAGCGAATGCGGCACCCACACGTGCTGCACCGGTTTGGCGAGCATCGCATTGAGGCGGATGCCGATGTCCGCACCGTCCCAGTAATGGGAGATGATCAGGTCGATGCCATCGTTCTCGGCGTCGAGCGTGTCGAACAGGTAGCGGGCCAGCTGCGGCGTCTGGGAGAACATGTCCTCCTTGCGCACGAATTCCTTCGTGTCGTCCTCCATGTAGACGATGCGCTGATGCTCGTCCTTGTAGTCGATGCCGGTGCGCATTTCGCCGGTGGTGGGGTGGGGATAACCGCCGCGGTTGGCGATGGTCACCCGGTAGCCGAGCTGGGCCAGGGTCTCGGTGAACTGGTTGACGAACACGTTCTGGCCGCCGGTGTCGGGCAGGCCCGGGATCACCTCCCACTGATGGATCCCGTGGGTATCCATGAGGATGTGCCTGCGTTTGGACGCGGTGAACGCCTCGTGGAGCGCCTGATCGGACACGGTGGCCATGGGAGCCCTTTCTCGCGGTCAGAGGATGCCGAGGGCCCGCAGGCCCTCGGCCACGCCGGCGGCGTAGGACGCGTCGGCCTGATGAATGTCTTTGTCGGCATGGTCGCGGGCCCAGGCCTTGAGTTCGCTGCGGGCGTTGCCCACCACCACCCCGCGGCGGCACTCCTCGAACATGGCGATGTCGTTGCCGCTGTCGCCAGCCACCGCGATACGCCCGGGCTCGAGTTGCTCGTGTTCGACCAGGAAGTGGACCGCTTTGCCCTTGCCCGAGACCGCGGGCAGGATGTCCAGGTCGCGGCCGCTCGACCAGACCACCATGTAGCCGTCACCAGCGGCCCGGGCGCGTTCGCGCACCGTCGCCACCGCGGCCTCGGGGTCGGGGCAGTTGTCGAGGTAGAAGCTGGCCTTGAGCGGGGTGTTGAACGCCTCCGGCTGGAGTTCGATGCCGTCGAGGCCCGCAACGAAGGATAGCGCGGTCTCGCGGCGGTAGACCTGATGCAGGCGTTCGTCCCAGGCCGCCATGCGCGGGCTCTCCGGGGTGAATGGCGGCAGGTAGATCTCGGTCCCGACCTGGCCGATGATCGCATCGGGAAAGGGCAGGCCCTCGGTGGCGAAGCCGTCGATCACCTGCTGCAGCCGCCGGCCGGTGCACAGGATGAGGTAGAGTTCGCCCGCCTCGCGCTTGTCCGTCAGCGCCTGCGCCAGTTCCGCGAGTGCGTGCGGGTCGCCGGTGAGGGTGCCGTCGATGTCGGAAGCCAGGGTCCAGGGCATGGGGGATCTCCTCTGCTCGGACTGCGACGCGCGCCGTTCATCCCGGCCGCGGCCGCGCAACCCGGTTCCCACCATAGCGTTCGCGTCGCAGCGGTGCAACCGGCCCGCAGCGGCGCCCTTCCCGTCTTCCGGGATCAGTCCGTCAGCAACCGGGACCAGATGGCATGCAGATTCCGGCGGCGCTCGACCCAGCCGGCGGTGCAACGATCCAGCTGTTCGGCGAGCACGTCCAGTCCGAGCGCGCCGGTGGAGCCGGCGTGGGTGCGGGTGTGCAGTATCGCCAGGTGATCGGGCACCGGGACCGCGTCGAGGTCGCGGCCGACGCGGACGTAGGCGTCGCGGAAGGTCACCCCCTGCTCGCGCACCAGGCGGTAGGCCTCGTCGGTGGCATAGAGTTCCCTGCCCAGCGCCGCGGTGATCGCCTCCGGCCGCGGTTCGATCCCGGGCACCGCCTCGGCGACCACCGCCAGGCCCTGCTTGGCCAGGGTGACGCCGTCGATCACCAACGCCTTGGTGTCCTGCAGGTCGCGGCTGTAACCCGAGTGAAGCCCGAGGGTGGTGGCGTAGAGCGCGGTGCGGGTGCCGAGGAAACGCGCCGCGCGGCCGCGCAGCAGCTCGAACACGTCCGGGTTGCGCTTCTGGGGCATGATGCTCGAGCCGGTGGTGAAGCCCTGGCCGAGGGCGAAGAAGCCGCATTCCTGGCTGGTGAAGAAGACCAGGTCGGCGGCGAGTCGCGAGAGGTCGTTGACCACCGCGCCGAGCGCGTCGAGCAGCGCGCATTCAACCTTGCCGCGGGCGTTGGCATCCTGCTGGGCGATCCCGCCGCCGCGGGCGAAGCCGAGCAGGGCCGCGGCGCGGTGGCGGTCGAGCGGCAGGCCGGTGCCGTAGCCGGCGCCCGAGCCGAGCGGACAGGCGTCGGCCAGGGTCCAGGCAGCGTCGAGCAGGATCAGGTTGTCGATCAGCGCGCCGGCGTGGGCGCCGAAGAACTGGCCGCAGCTCGAGGGCATGGCCCGCTGGAGATGGGTGTAGCCCGGCAGCGGGGTGAACTCGTAGGTGTGGGCGCGCTCGAGCAAGGCGGCCGCGGCGCCGGCGATCAGCTCGGCGCTGGCGGCGCATTCCTCCTTCTGCCACAGCCGGATCGCGGTGAGTACCTGATCGTTGCGGCTGCGTCCGGTGTGCAGGCGCTTGCCGGGCTCGCCGAGCCGTTGGGTGAGCAGGGCTTCGATCTTGCTGTGCACATCCTCGTCGGCGGCTTCGACGGTCCAGCCGCCGGCCTGCCAATCGGCGTGCAGCTGGCGCAGCCCGGCGATCAGCGTCTGCGCGTCGGCGGCGTCGAGCAGCCCGGCCTCCAGCAACACGGTGGCGTGGGCGATGGAGCCGAGCAGGTCATAGGGGGCGATCACCCGGTCGTAACGATAATCGTCGCCGACGGTGAAGGCGTGGACGAGTTCGTTGGTGGCGTCGCCGCCCTTGCTCCAGATGGCCATGGGACTCCTCAGCTGTCGGTGGGCGCCGGATCGGGATCGTCGATCCAGTAGTGCCGGCCCTGCCGGCGCATGCGGCCGGTGATCAGCGCCTGGATCACCGCGGGGTACAGGTCCCGCTCGGCCTGCTGCACGCGTGCGGCGAGGCTGTCGGGATCGTCGTCGCTGTGCACCGGCACGGCGCGCTGAGCCAGCAGCGGGCCGGTGTCGTAATCGCCCTGGACCAGATGGACGCTGCAGCCGGTGAGCTTGCAGCCGTGGGCGAGCACCGCCTCGTGGACGTGATGGCCGTAGAAGCCCTTGCCAGCGAAGCTCGGTAGCAGCGAGGGATGGACGTTGACCACCCGTTCGTGCCAGCGTGGCGGCGGATCCCAGTAGCGCATCCAGCCACACATCGCGATCAGTTCGGCCCCGCTCGCGGCGAAGGCCTGGTCGATCGCATCGGCTTCGCGCAGCACGGCGGTGGGGTGGCCGTGGGCGGCGGCGCGGGCGAGTCCGCCGGCGCTGCGGCGCGAGCTCACCACCAGGGCGATCTCGGCGTCGAGCCGCCCGGCAGCTATCTGCGCGACCAGGTTGTCGTAGGTCGACCCGCGGCCGGAGAGGAGGATGCCCAGGCGTGCGCTCATGGCGTTCGTCTATCATGGTTGTCCGGCGGGGGTAGGGGGAAAGGTGGCTGTGGTGGCGGCCGGGGCTTGCCCGCGCTCTGCGATCGCCACTATCCGCAGGTATGCCCGAAACCCTGCTCGATCATCTCGCCCTCGAATCCTATATGCCCCACCGCGGGCCCAACATGCTGCCCGACAGCCTGACCATCAGCGAGGACGGTCAGCGGGCCCTATCCCGCACCCGGGTCGATCCCGACGATCCGCGCGGCCGCGACCTGTTCTCGCGCGACGCCGCCGACGGTCGCCGGGTCTGGCTCGAGCCGTTCATCGGCGAGTTGATGGCCCTGACCGGGATTCCGCTGCTCAAGGCCAAGCTCGATGCCGCCGGGCAGGTGGCGGTGTTCAGCGCGGTGAGCCGGATCGTCTTCGGCGCCGAGGCGCCGTTGGGCGCGGAGCTGGAGGGCCACGCGGTGATCACCCGCGATCGTGGCGCCTTCACCCAGTTCACCGCCGAGCTGCAGTGCGCCGGCGAGCTGGTCTACAAGGCGGAGATCATGTCCGGCCAGGCCGCGATGGCCGACGTCGCCGGCCAGCCGGTCCAGGCGCCCGATTGGGATGCCGCCGAAGCGTTGCAGGCCGACTTCGGCTTCAAGGACCCGGCGATGCGCTTCATCGACGGCGTGCGCAGCTGGGACGCCGATGCCGGTCGGCTGGTGGCCGTGCATACCTACCCCGCGGGCCATCCCCTGGTCCCGGGCCATTTCCCCGGCGCGGCGCTGATGATGGGCATGTGCCAGTGGACCGCGATCGCCGACGCAGCCTGGGAGGCCCGCGCGCGCCTGGGCCACGACGGAGGGCTGAAGGTCGCGGGCACGATCACCCGCCCCGGCGGCGGCCAGGTGCTCGAGGTCCGCGATCTGGTCCTCGCCGCCGACGGCGGCATCCCCCGGTTCACCGGCGCCAAGCGCCTGGCGTTCCGCGAGCCGATCCGCCCCGGCGATGGCATCGTGATCACGGTGGACGTGCAGCCGTGCTGAACGAGGGCGGGCCATCGCGGATGCAGACCACCGCCTGGTCGATGGTTCTCGGCGCCCAGGCTCAGGGAGCGGGGCGCCAGGAGCATCTCGACCGCTTGATCCGCACCTATTGGAAGCCCGCCTACTACTACGCCCGGCGCCGCGGGATGGACCACGATCAGGCCGCCGACTGCATCCAGGAGTTCTTCGCCCGCATGCTCGCCGGCGACTGGCTGAGTACCGTCGACCGCGAGCGGGGGCGGTTCCGCGGCTGGTTGCTCACCGCCCTGCGCCGTTGGGTCAGCCGCAGCCGCAAGGCCACCGGCATCGACCGGGTGACGCTGATCAACGATGAGGTGGTCCGCGCCTACGAGCGCGAGGAGCGGGGCGTCGACCCCGAGGAGCTGTTCAACCGCGCGTGGGCCTCGAGCTGCCTCGATGAAGCGATGCGCCTGATGACCGAGGAACAGAAGGGAACCTCGCGTGCAAGGCAGGTCGAGGCCTTCCAGCTCTACCTCGAGCGCACCGCCGCCGACGGCCGCTCGCCGAGCTACGACGAGCTCGCCGCGCACTTCGAGACCACCGTCACCGCGGTGACCAACTGGCTTCACCGCGCGCGGACGCTGTTCCGCACCTACCTGCTACGCACCATCCGCGAAACGGTGGGCGACCCCCAGGATGCCGAGGCCGAACTCCACGAACTGCGGCGCTACCTCGGCGCCTGAAGCGCCCGGGTGGCCGGGTTCGCGCTGCGCCGGGGGCTTGGCAAGGCGGTGCCGCCGCCTACGCTGCCCAGGCGATGTCCGAGGGTCTGAAGCAGCAGAGCGATGAGGATCTGGTGGCGATGTGCCAGCAGGGCTCGCTGACCGCCTTCGAGGAGATCTACCGCCGCTACCAGCGGCCGATCCTTGCCTACATCTACCAGATCGCACG
>JBEPXK010000067.1:0-11878 GCA_041641915.1 Planctomycetota bacterium | reverse complement strand
GCCCACACGCCCTTTACCCGCGTGCTCAGCGACCCGTCCTACCAGGGTGCTGGCGAGCGCCTGTTCATCAACGAGATCGGCGCGGCGCATCGCATGACCCCGGAGTCGCTCAGCGACTCGTTCTTCGACGGCGACATGGTTCTCTTCGGCGCCACCGCGCTGGTGCCGCCGATCCATCGCGAGCTGACGGCGCTGCTCGAACGCGCGAAGCGCCGCGGCGCCTACACCGTGGTCACCACGGTCTACGATTTCCCCAACGAGCAACGCGATCCGAACGCGCCCTGGCCGTTGGGCGACACCGCGCGCAGCCTGCCGCTGATCGACTGCCTGCTCGCCGACGCCGAGGAGGCGCGCCGGATCAGCGGCGAGGAGGATCTCGACCGGGCGCTGTCCTTCTTCGCGCGTGGCGGGGTCGGCGCGGTTGCGATCACCGACGGCATCCGTCCGCTGCGCATCGCCTACCAGGGGCGGGCGTTCCGGCAGAACGTCTGCCGCCAGGTCGACGACGAGCTGCTCGGCTTCACCGGTCAGGGCGATACCACCGGTTGCGGCGACAACTTCGCCGGCGGCACCATCGCCGAGCTGGCGCGCCAGCTGCTCGCCGGCGAGGAGCTCGACTTCTCGCGCGCGGTCGCCGTCGGGGTGTGCACCGGCGGCTCGGCCTGCTTCCACCTCGGCGGCACCTGGCTCGAGGAGCGGCCCGGGCTCAAGGCCCAGCGGGTGGCGCAGCTGCATGCGGCCTACGCCGCGCAGCTGCGCGCAGAGGCCGCTGGCGCCTGAGTCTCAGCCTTCGCCGTCGTCGACGATCGCCACGCTGAGCAGGTAGTCGATCAGCGGCGCGAGCCCGGCGAAGCGGCGTACGTTGCCCAGTGCTTGCGCCGTGATGTGGAGCGGGGTGATCCAGCTATCGATCGGCACGCTGGCCCCATGACGCTCCAGCTGCACCTCGACCACCCGTTGTGCCGCGCCGTGCGCGGGGGCGCGGAACGGGCGGACGATGAACGAATCGACCCAGAGCCCGTCGCCGCTGCTGTTGCGCGTGCGCAGGCCGACCAGCCCGCGCTGCGCCGCGCTGGTCTTGTCCACGTCGCGTTGGACGTACCAGCCGCCGACCGCCGCGTCGATCGCGCTGTCGCTCGGATCGAGCCGCGCTGTGCCGTGCTGGTCGAACAGCTGGAGGTAGACGTCCATCTTCGCCGGATCGTTGTCGCGGCTGGGCCCGGTCATCAGCCGCAGGGTCCAGAATTCGCCGGGGTCCATCGCGGTACCGGTCTCGTCTTCGCCCGGATCGTCGAGCAGCGTGATCGACCCGCCCGGCGCGCCGAGGCTGCCGCTGCCGAGGCGGGTGGCCGCTTCGTCGTCGCCGACGATATGGCTGAGCAGGCCGTAGCCGAAGTGGCTGGAGTTGTTCTCGCCACGCGCGAAGCGGGTCTCGAGCTGGACGTACTGCAGGTCCTCCGCGCCCTGCCAGAGGATGTCGCGGTTGGTCCAGCCGGTGATCGCTAGCAGGGGCGTGGCCGAGGGTGAGACGAGGTAGGCCGGCGGCTCGGCCACGCCCAGGTCCTCGGCGCCAGCGGTGGCGTGCCAGTCCGCGGGGATCGCATCGAGGGCGGTGTTGACGAAGAACTCGCGATAGAGCAGGGCCGAGAACTCCTGGGTGGTCGCGGTGCCGGTGTGGTTGACCGCAGTGAAGCGCAGGTGCAGCGGCACCGCCGGGTCGATGTCGTCGATGGTCGCGCTCGAGATGGTGAGCCCGTCGATCGCGGTGTAGGGTCCGCCGGGGGTGGCGGCCCATTCCACGGTCCAGGACTCGGGCAGCGCAGCGAGGTCTGCTGGATCGGCGATGCGCCAGTCGAGCCGGATCGCTCCGGCCGCGGCGTCGACCACGATCAGCGGCTCGGCCGGCAGCGCCGGTTCGGCCGAACCCCAACAGACGCTGAGCACGCGTGGCGGCGAGAGCACGCCGTCGATCAGAACGCGGACGCGGTAGTAATAGGTCACCCCCGGCTCGATCGCCGGATCGCGGAAGCCGGTACGCCCGTCGCCGTCGAGCTGCCAACTCTGCAGGTCGGTGGTGAAGTCCGGATCGGTGGCGCGCTCGATCAGTACGCCGTCCTCGCCCGCGTTGGTGTCGAGCCAGGAGAGGTCGACGGCGCTCGCGGCGATATCGATACGCGCGCGCAGATCGCCGACGGTGAACGGGCCCACGCCCTCGATCGCCCCGACGTCGCGTTGGCCACCCGTTGGCGCGCGGCCACAGAAGTCGCGCGTGACCGGCCCGGCTGTCTGCCAGGCGTGGAGCTCGGCGATGTCGGTGCGCGCGTCGGCGAGGGTGGCCTGGCACACGCGCATGAAATCGATCGCGCCGCGCAGATGGCGCGCGCCGTCGTGGTCGGCGCCGACGATGAAGTCGGCGGTGGTGCTCAGCGAGGCGTCGGGGCTCACGTCGGTGCTTACGGTGGCGATCAGCGCGCCATCGCAGTAGATGCGCAGCGCACCCGATGCGCGATCGCATTCGGCCAGCAGGTGGTGCCAGGCGCCGTCGTCGATCGCCGCGTCTGTGCGCACCGTGGCGCCGCTGCCGTCGCTCGCGATCGCGAAGCAGGCACGGCCGTCGGCGTCGATGAACAGGCGGTAGCCGGTGGTGCCGTCGAACTTGCCGAGGATCGCCGCGTCACGCGCCCCGGCGTCGACGCGGACCACGGTCTCGACCAGCAGGTTGCAGGTGTCCATGTCCAGCGTCTTGCGTAGATGGCCGGGGTAACGCATGACCTGATCCTCGCCGTAGAGCGGCTTGCCATCGGCGTCGTAGCCGTCGCTGGGCGCGGGCAGGATCCAGGGGTCGGTGGGCAGGTCCTTGTTCCAGTCGGCGATGGTGATGCGGATGTCGTCGTGCATCTGCGCGTGGCCGACCCGGGCGCTGCGGGTGCCGTCGAAGCGCAGCGCGCCGGCGGTCCAGTTCTCACACGTGCCGGTGACGTAGGCATCGAGTGTGGCGCCGGGCACCGCGAGTTCGTGGGCGGGGATCTTGTAGTACATCGCGCGGTGGAAGTGGGCCCGGGTCATGTAGAAGTGGAAGTCGAGCACCCGGTCCGGGGCGCGGTGGTCGCGGTTGAAATGCCATTCGCCGACGGTGGCGGCAAGCGACCAGGGCACGAAGTAGTCGACACCGGCATCGCGCCCGGGGCTGTCGCCGGCGGGGCGGAAGTCGGCCATGCCCGCCGCCGGTGCGACCACCCGCGGCAGATCGCGGGCGATCGGCAGCGAGGAGGCGCGCGTCCCCAGCGCACCGAGGCGGAGCGGATAGGCGGTCATTTGCGCGGCGAGCTCGGAGATGGTATCGGCGCTGACGTCCTGCTCCGCGCCGCGGTCGACGGTGACCAGGGTCCCGGCGGTGGCCGGGCCGTGGAAGACGTTGTCGCCGTAGGCCAGGGTCCCCGCGCCATCGATGCCCGAGGCGGCGTCGTCGCCGCCGCCGATCAGCGAGGGGTTGCCGCCATGGTTGGAGCTGACGAATTTGCTGGTGATGTCGACCAGCAGGTTGCCGAGCATGTCGTTGCGGTTGCCCGAGGTGCCGCCGAAGCCGGAACCGGCCCCGACCAGGGTGTTGTTGACGAATTGGTTGAGGAAACCGAATACGTTGAAGTAGGCCGGGCGCACGCTGGTATAGGGGTCGGCTGGGTCGTGACGTCGCGACCAGGTGATGTTGTTGAAATTGTAGATCTTGAAGCCGCCATCGAGGTAGATGGGGTAGGAGAGGTTGGTGGTGCCGCTGTTGAAGATGCCGCCAGGCCAGTGGCCGACGGCATTGCCGGAGATGTTGCAGTAGGAATAGATCGGCCCGCCCTGCCACAGGGCCAGGCCGCCGTAGTCGTTGACCCCCAGGGCGGTGTGTTCGACCTTGTTGTGGTGGACCAGGATCCGGGTCAGCGGGACCTCGTAGCCCTCGTTGTCGAGGTTGCCCTCCTTGCCGCCGAAGACGACGATCCCCGAACCGAAGCAGCGGTCGATGATATTACCGGCGATCTCGGCGGTGTTGGGGAAGTTGACCGCCAGCGCCGGCACATTGGAGTACTGGTTGTCGTTGTGGCGCATGCCCATGCGCACCAGCCGGTTGCGCAGGACCTCGACATGTTCGAGCTCGCCGCCGGGGATCCACTGCTTGCTGGTATCGCCGCGGCCGCGGCCCTTGACGCGGATGCCGGTGCTATTGACGTCGACGAAGTCGTTGTCGGTGATGCGGATCTGATCCATGGTGTCGTCGTCGCCATCGGCGACGCAGGTCACCGCGTCGTTGGCCAGGTGGTCGAAACGGCAATGACGGACGGTGATGCCGTGGCAATCGCCTTCGACGTCGATGGTGCTGCCCTTGAACCCGGTGCGGGTGAAGGTCAGGCCGGAGATCTCGACGTGGTCCACGTCGCGCAGCGCGATCGCGGTGTAGCTGCTGGCGATCTCCAGCGCCATCGTATTGGGATCGCCGCCGCCGGGCGGGCGCAGGAACAGCCGCTCGGCATCGGCGTGGTAATAGAACTCGCCCGGCGCGTCGAGGTACTGCGGCAGGTCTTCGATGAAGTAGGGGGTGCCGTCGACGTGGTATTCCCACAGGGCGTGCGGCGGTAGCAGCGAGCCCTCATCGGGGTTGTAGTGACCGACCTCGATGGTCCGCGCTGTGGGCGTGCCCATGAAGCTGCAGTAGTGCGACCAGAGCTTCCCGCCGAGGAAGTAATCGATCGGATGGCCCTTGAGACGGTCGTCGTAGGGGCGGTTCTTGGTCACCGGATCGCCGTTCTCGTCGAGCACCGGGTCGCCGGCGGCGTCGAGGATGACGACCTGCTTGTGGCCGTCCCAGGTGTGCCAGTAGTCGGAGGCGAAGTTCTCGCCGGGCGACTGGTAGTCCGGATCGCGCGCGAGGTGGAGGAAGCGGGTGCCCGTGGCGGTGAGGTGGTAGAGTACCGTCTGGTTGATATGGCTGCTGCCAGGCCATTGGGGATGCAGCGGGTACCAGGCGGCGGTGTCGATGTACCACACCCCGGACGGGTCCATGCGCGTGGGCACGTCGAGCGCGCCGGCCTGCTGCCAGGCGGCCGGGATCGGCCGGGCGCCGGCGATGATCGCCTCGCCGCTGCCCCAGTCGGGGCTGCTGGTCAGGCGGATGGGCTCGCTCGCGGTGCCCGATTCGGTGCCGATGAGGTAGGGTTTGACCCCGCCGTGCTCGGCGGCCTCGAAGCAGCGGTAGACCACGCCGCGCTTGAACACGTAGGTCACCGCCCCGTTGCAGGCCGCGGCGGTGCCGCTGGCGCGGCCGTCCCAGGGATGGTGCTGCCAGGCGCTCTCGGGGCCGGTGCCGTCGGCGTTGTCATCGCCGCCGGCGTAATCGATGTAGCGTACCGTGGCGCCGGCCCGGAATACGAAGGGCTCGGGGCTCCATTGCAGGTCGCCGCTGTCCACCGGCGTGGCGTGGGCGCGGCGCCAGCTGTAGTCTTCAGCGCTGGCACCCTGCGGGGTGGCGGCGCACATGGCGAGGAGCAGGCAGGCGAACTGGTGGGGCGAGGGGTACGGCATGTCGCTCTCCTGCCCTATCTGTTGCGGCAGCGCGGGATCCGCTACGCGCATCTCGCGTGTGGGCGAACGCGGTGGGGCACACACGCACGCGATCCTGCGCGGGCGGTGCCGATAGGGGGATGGGGGAAGCTCCGACATGCCGCGCCCCCGCGGCGCGAGCAGCGGGGGCGCGGTCGTCTGGTCGCCGGTGGTCTGATCAGCGCTTCTCGGGCGCGGCCAGGATCCCGGTGGACAGCGGCTCGATCTGGATCGCCAGCGCCTCGTCGCCGAGCGTCATGGTGACGGGGTTCATCCAGTAGTAGGACGCGCCGACGCGCGTTCCGTCCGCGGCGGCGTTGTGGATGCCGCAGTCGAAGCGCGCGCCGATGGCGTCTTTGCGTCCGAGCAGCTTCCACG
Source organism: Planctomycetota bacterium (assembly GCA_041641915.1). Taxonomy (GTDB): domain Bacteria; phylum Planctomycetota; class UBA11346; order UBA11346; family UBA11346; genus SLQH01. Next base: position 5,917 of record JBEPXK010000067.1, on the reverse strand, counting down.
GGATGTGGATCTCGGCCGACCAGGGCTCCATGCCCTCGGGTACCTGCTCCTGTTCGACCATCGGCTCGCCGATCATCTCGGACATCAGGTCCGTTTCCTCGCTGACGGTGATATCGAGGCTGTCGGCGGAGATGCCCAGCGGGTTCTCGACCACCGCCAGAGCGATGTCATCCTTGCCGAGTTCGCGGACCTCGGCGAGGCGGACCTCGGCATAGGGGCTGTCGATCGCGAGCGCGTCGCCGGCGTAGCGGTAGAGCAGCGCGCGCCAGGCGCCGTCGATCTTGGCGCAGACGATGCGGCGGTCGCCGGAGACGGTGTAGGGGTTGCGGTTGCCGCCGTTGGGGCGGATCACCAGATCGAAGAAGAAGCCCGAGCGGTAGGCTTCGCGGATGTCTTTGGCGTTGTTGCCGAGGTGGCTGTGGGCGGTGATCGCCACCACCAGGCCGTCTTCATCCTGGGCCACGTCGAACCAGCTGCGGTTGGCCTCGGGACCGATGCGCTGCCAGTCGATGGTCTTGCCCCATTCGTCGACGGCGCCGTCGAGCTCGAAGTCGCGTACGCGCTGCTCGAGCTTCTGCACTGCGGCACCGGGCGGCTTCATCCGCCGGGCCGCCACGCGCGCCTTGAGCAGTTCGCGCAGCGCCGTATTGCGAGCCATCGCCGCGCGGTCGACAGTCACGTTCTGGCGCTGCACCGCGATCGCGTCGAGGCCGTCGATACGGCTGATGCCGTGGAAGCCCTTGCCGGCCGAAGCGTAGTAGTTCCCGTCATGGCCCTTGACGAAGTCGGCGCCCCAGGCTTCCCAGCCGAAACGGCGATGGGTGGTCTCGACCCCGCGCTCGGCGCGCAGATCGCCGCCCCAGCCACCCTGCGAGCCGTCGAAGATGGTGGCGACGATCATGCCGTAGTCGACGCCCCAGGCGTACCAGAAGCCGTTGTTGGAATGGACCATCGCGATCTCGCCGACCTGCGAGTCGGTGGCGACGCAACCGGCAAAACCGAAGGGCTGGTTGAGCACGGTGCCGTCGATCGGCGGGACGAAATCGCTCGGCCCGGTGTCCGGCGTGCCGCCGAGGATCGCGCCGTCCGGCAGAACGGCGTAGGGCTGGCCTTCCATGATCCGCTTGCCCGAGGGGCTGACCACGGTGAAGCCCTTGAATTGCGGCTTGGCGCTGGTCTTGCCGCCGAGGGTGTAGTTGCGGTGGTAGAGCGGGGCGGTGTAGCCGTAGGGACGCCAGTCCGCGAAGCGGTAGATCGGGGTGCCGGCCGCGGTGAAGCGGTGGGGCTCGATGCGGGCGGTCTCGCCCCACATGGCCAGGCCCGGCGCGAACGCACCGCCGGTGGGGGCGCGCTCGCCGTGCTCCCAATCGGCGTCGGCGACGATCTCGACCTCGTCGATCTGGTAGTCGCCGTCGTCGTTGGCATCGCACCAGATGAAGATCTTGTCGCGCCAGTCGATCTTGGCGAAGTGGCGGCGCCACACCTCCTTGGAGAGGATCTTCGATTCATGGCCCCGGCCCATGATCACTCGCGGGGTCCACTGGCCGGCGGGTTCATCGAGCTGACAGATGACCGTGTGGCCGCTGGAGCGACCGACGATGTACCGGCGGCCGTCGTGGTAGACCGGCGAATCGATGGCGGTGAAGGCGAACGAACTGCCCTCGGGGGCCGGTGTGTCCGGATCGAGGTAGGTGGTGTTCTTGGCCGCCAGGCGGCTGGTGCCGGCGTCGAAGTCGAGTTCGAAGGCCATGGAGCGGTAGTAGAAGTGCTTCAGGTCGGGGTCGAGTTCGCCGCCCCCACCGTACATCGGCGGGCCGAGGTGTTCGGCGACGAATTCCCCATCGAGGGTGAAGCGCGAGACGCGTTTGGGCGCGAAGAAGGACTCGGCGACCCACAGCTCGCCGCTGCTGGCCACGGTCACGCCGACCGGATTGCGCACCCGATGCGGGCGCCAGGGGCCGGGGCGGCGGGGGTGGTCGTCCTGGCCGCCGATGGTGTGCAGAACAGTGCCCTGACGGTCGCAGATGAACACCGCTTCGCGTCCGCGGTCGCCGACGATCACGTGGTCGTCGGTGGCTTCGAGCCCGCGTGGCTGTTCGAAGCCGGGCCTGGCGAGTTCGTGGACCTGCACGCCGTCGGCGGAGACGGTGCAGCGGACCAGCGCACGATCATCGGCCAGGGCGTAGACGGTGCCATCGGGGGCGCAGGTGATGCTGTCGAGCCGTTGTTGCACCAGATGGGCGTCGCGGAAGCTGCCGTCGGTCGCGGCGTAGCGCTTGAGCACCGTCTCCGGGGGGACGGGGCGTTCGCCGCTCTTGCGCAACAGGGCGATGGCGTCGCAGTCGCTGCGGAAGGGGTTGTCCTGGCCCTCGCCGCCGCGGCCGCCAAGCAGCTGGGTGTACTTGCCGGTCTGGTAGCCCTTGTCGATGCGCAGGCGGAAGGCGGAGCTGGTGATCCGGCGTTCGAACAGGGCGAAGGCGGTGTTGGCCTCCTTGGTGGCGGAGAAGGCACCGAGCTTCTTGTCCTTGCCGGCGCGGTAGCGGCCGACGTATTCCCACTGGCTCTCGTCCTGCGGGTCGGGCGTGGCGCCCGGCTCGCCGATGTAGGCGTCGATGAAGGCCCTGGGGTTGGTGCAGTTGTGCAGGGCCATCGCATCGGCGACCTGCGGTTCCTCCCAGCGGGCGACCAGGACCAGCGGTTCCTGGTGGCTGATCTGCTCGCTGGTGCGCAGGTCCCAGCCGATGCGCCGCTCGTTCTCGGGCCAACGGTCGGTCAGCTCCGCGACGTGGGTCGCGCGCAGGTCGTCGTGCTGCGGCAAAACGCCGAAGCGCTCCTTGACCAACCGGATGAGCTTGATGCCACTCTTCCAGTCATCGCCCTTGGCGATGTTCTCGGGCCGGCGGCACCGCACCAGCAGGGCCTGGGTGTCGAGCATGCGCTTCTCGGCCATGATCAGGTTGAAGGGGCGATCGAGATCGCCCGAGCCCACCGGCTGCCAGTCGTCAGACAGGTCGAGGGCGCCCAGGTCGAGGTCATCCATGGCCAGCGGGTCGTCCCGGCCGTCATCGTCACCGAGTCCGGCTGCGATATCGGTGATATCGGAACTGGTGCCGGATTCGTTGAGCGGGTTGTGGTCGAGCTCGTTGTAGCGCACGCCGGGGGCGAGCGCGAAGACCTCGACGCTGCCGATGTTGCGGGCGCCAGCGAGCACGATGCTGCCGAATTCGACCGGGTCGCGGAACACCGCGACGATCCAGGCCTGGTCGCCCTTGACCACCGGCCGTATTCCGGCCTGGGGATGGCCGCCGCCCTGGAAGGTCAGGCTGAAGCCCTTCATCTTGGAGATGTGGAACTCGGTCGGCCGCGAGCCGTCGAGGACCTGCGGGGTGCATTTGGCGTGATGGATCCGGGCGCCGGGATAGCGGAAGGGATCGATATCGAGCTGATGGTTGCGGCAGGCGAGATAGACCGTGTCGCTGCTGGCGCCCACCGAGTAGATCTTGTCGGTGTCGCGCTCGATCTCATAGACGCGTTCGAGCCTGCGGGAGAGCCTGGCGACGTCGAACTTCTCCACCCCGGAGCCGCGGCGCTTGAGCGCATAGAGGAACCGGCCGTCGCTGTCGAGTTCCGCGGGTCCGCTCCAGCCTGCCAGCTTGCTACCCCAGAGCTTGTACCCCGCGTTGTCGACCGCGATGATGTTGTCGCCGTGTTCGGCGAGGCTGCAGCCAAGCCAGATCCGATCACCGACGGCCACGGCACTGTTCGGGGCCGAGTGGTCGCCGAGCCAGCCGCCGTGACGGGTCTGGCCGTCGACGGTATAGCTGCCGCCCCAGGGCTGGTCGGGGTTGCCGTTGCCGACGGTGAACTGATAGAAGGCCTGCAGCCCCGGCGTGTGGACCAATCGCAGCTCGAGCTCGGTGCCGGCGGGGATCACGTTGCCGAACAGATCGAGGCCGTCCCAGCGCAGCTGGACGGTACCCGCCTTGAGCCGCAGCGCCTGGCCGAGGATGCGCACCAGCCGCCCGGAAGGGGTGTACAGACCGATCGAGGCCTGGCAGTCGGCCGGCACCTCGATCGGGATGATCATGCCGCCGGTGTTGGCCAGGCGGTCGGCGATCGCGTAATCCGGCAACGAAGCGAGGTCGTCTTCCTCGGTGCGGAAGTTCTCGCCGCTGGTGGGGCCGTCGGCCGCATTGAGCGCGACGACGCCGATCAGGCAGGACAGCAGGATGATACGGGGGGCGATCATGGCATCTCCGGATCCCCGGCTCCGTGGCGTCGGCGACCGGTTCAGGGCCAGAATCCGACCGCGACGGGGATCGAGGTAGCACTGTGCGACGCGTTGTTCCCCCGGACAAGTCGCGATCCAGCGATGGTCGACGCGGTGGATATCACCGCTGATGGGCTGGCGCGCCGTGGTCGTGCGGGGTCATTCGCGCGTCGACGGGGTTGCTGAGGAGGGGGTGTCGGGGGTGTTCGGACTTCCGTCATCGCTCGCGCTTGCGCGTCCGTTTGCGGCCTCACCGCTGCCTGGCGCATCGGGTGGCGGTTGGCTCGGCGGTCCGTTGAAGCGCATGGCCGGTTCGAGTCCGGCGGCCAGCCAGGCACCGACGCTCTGCACGGCGCGCGCGAGCATCGCGTCGGCCGCGGGCTGCTCCTCGGGGCTGAAACGCCCGAGGACGTGGGCGACGCGGTTGGCGTCTTCGCGTCCGATGCCCAGGCGCAGCCGCGGGTAGCCGCGACCGATGCGGGCTTCGATGTCGCGCAGGCCGTTGTGGCCACCGGCGCTGCCGCTCGCGCGCAGGCGCAGGGTGCCCAGGGGCAGGTTGATGTCGTCCGTGACGACCAGCATCTGCTCCGGCAGCAGCTTGTGGAAGGCGAGCGCGGCGAGCACCGCCTCGCCGCTGCGGTTGACGTAGGTCTGCGGTTTGAGCAGCAGCACCTTCTCGTCGGCCAGGCGCAGTTCGGCGAGTTGGCTCTTCCACTTGCGATGCCGGGCGAAGGCGGCTGCGTGTTCGGCAGCCAGCAGGTCGCAGGTCATGAACCCGCAGTTGTGCCGGGTCTGCGCGTATTCCGGGCCGGGATTGCCGATGCCCACCACCAGCTTCATGGCAGCTCCTCTGTGGTCACGGCCGCGCTCGGCCCGCTGGCGAAAGCCAGCCCGGTGAGGGTGGCTGCGCCCTGGACGACGATACGGTGCGGCGGGTGCTTGCCGAGCAGGCGTGGTTCGAGCAACCGGCCATCGAGCTCCAGTCGCGGCCCGCCGGCGCCGCGGCGCACCAGACGGTAGGCGTGGGCCAGGCGCGGGGGGCCGGGGACGCGCAGCGCCAGCGGTGGGGCGTCGGGCGTCGCGCGCAGTTCGATCTGCCCGGCGGTGATGCGCAGCCAGACGCCCTGTACGGTCTGCAGCAGGACCGCGTCCTCGGGGCCGGCCGCGGCGGCGGTGAACCGCAGCTCCCAGACTGTCGCCGCGCGCCAGGCTGACGGCAGCGCGCCATCGCGGAGTTCATCGGCTCCGCCCGCGCGGATCCAGGGGAAGACGGCGGTGGTGTCGCTGGCCCGACCGGGAACGAGCTCCAGCGTCCGCTCGCCGACGATCAGGTGTGCCGATCCGGCCTCGAGCCCGATGACGCTGTGGCCGGCGGTGACCGCGACCGCAAGCCGGCTGTCGCTCTTGAAGGCACAACGGGCGTCGGGCAGGCCGAGGGTGAAGGCGCCGTGGACTGCGAGTTCGGCGCGCCCGTGCGGCAGCGACAGGCCGGCGGGCAACGGGGCGGCGGTGGCCGGGCCGTGGATGGTCGCCCGGTGGCCGGAGCGCCAGTGCAGGGCGAGCCGGGCGCCGTCGCCGAGGGCCAGTTGGCGTTGGTCGGCGCTCTGGCCCGCCTCCAGCGCGGCGCCGTCGTCGGCCTCACAGCGC
>JBEPXK010000066.1:0-11921 GCA_041641915.1 Planctomycetota bacterium | reverse complement strand
GCCCGCTCCGGGCGGCGCGGGTTGAGCCGGGGCGGCATGATCCAGGGACCCTATTGACCCAGGGTCCGGATGGTCCCATGATGGGGCCATGTACCTCCATCTCGCGGTTCCCGGTTTCCATGCAGTCGTCCATCAGGCCTGTCACCCACCCTGGGCCGGGCAGCCGACCGCGGTGGCCATCGACGGGGGCGAGCGCGCGCCCCTGTTCTCGGTCTCGCCCGAGGCCGCGGCGCAGCGGCTGCATCCGGGCCTGCGGACCGGCACCGCGCGCCGCCGGTGCCCCGAACTGCGGGTGGCCACGCCCGAACCCGCGCTCTACGCCCGGGCCCACCAGGCTCTGCTCACGGCGGCCGGCGCGTACTCGCCGCGGGTGACCGGCGCCCAGGGCCGGCTCGACGCCGATCTCGGCGGCACCGAGCGCCTGTGGCGGACCGGCCTCGACCGCAGCCGGGTGGTCGACGACGCTGCCGACCAGGCCTGGCTCATCGCCACCGCCCTGCGCGCACACGTCGGCGAGCGCCACCGCCTCGGCGCCTTCTGCGGCGCTGGTGCCACCCTGCTGGTCGCGCGCCTCGCCGCGCGCCAGGCCCGCGATCCGCGCCATCGCCGCCACGGCGCGGTGGTGGTCGCCCCCGGCTGGGAGGAACGCTTCCTCGATCCGCTGCCCACCGCCTGGTTGCCCGATCTCGACCACACCGCGCTGCAGGTCCTGTGCGAATGCGGCCTGCGCCGGATCGGCGATCTGCGCGCCTGCGGCGTGCAAGGCCTCGCCGAGCTGCTCGGCGCCCAGGCCCACGGCCTGTGGGCTCGGCTCACCGGGCAAGCCGAAGAGATCGTCCCCGAGCTGACCCTGGGCGAGCCGGTGTTGCGTGCGGCCCGGCTCTGCGGCCCCGCCGGCCTGGGCGGTGACCACATCGCGCCGCTGCTCGCCGCCCTGGCCCACGACATCGGCTATCGCCTGCGCGAGGGCGACCTCGCCTGCCGCACGTTGACGCTCAACGCCAAGTGGGTCGACGGGCGGGTGGTGCGTCTGGAACGCCGTTTTCCCGAGCAGATCCGCCACGATCACGAGCTTGCTGCCGCCGCCAGCGAGCTTCTCGCCCGCCGGCGCCGGCGCGTCCACTGGGCGCGGATCGAACTCCAGGCCGGCGCCCTGTGTCGCGCCGAACACCAGCTGCGCCTGTTCGCCCCCGCTCGCCGCGAACGCATCGAAGCCACCTGCGACCATGTCCGCCGCCGTTTCGGCCGCGACCTCGTCCGCCCCGCCACCATCGCCCGCGCCACCGGTGAGATGGCGAGCGACACCGCACCCCCGCCGCCCGTGCGCCACGGTCCTGGTTGTTTGACGGAGGGACAGGTCCCTCAGAGCTCACGCAGCACCTTCGCACGGCAAGAATCGTCGTCAACGGGTCGGCCGACCGAGGCCGTGGGGGTACGCGCCGAAGGCGCGAGGGGGCAGCGCCCCCTCTGAAGAAAGCCTCAAAGGGGGCTACGCCTCCTTTGGCTCCTCGAAGTTTCGTTTGGGCAACGCGAGCAGCGAATAGCGAGCAGCGGAACTATGTCCGCCTGCGAGTCGAGCGATGAGACGGCTCAGCGATCGGTCCATGTGGCCACCCTGGCGGGGCCCTCAGAGCTCCAAACCTCGGAACCGCCAGCGAGTGGAGCCCAGCCAGGCTTGGCTGGCCGACCGGCCGACCGGGGCGTGGTTTTCTGCGTAAAGGACCGCAGGCCCGGCGGGTCCGTGGTCCCTTTTGCTCGCCCCGCCGACTGACGTTTGGTTTGATCGGCGCCATCTGGCCCGAGTATGGTCGACCGAGGCATGCGTGTCGCCGGTGGACGGGCGGCGCAGCTGAGACGTGATCATCAAAGAGCGAGGCGAGGCGCCGCTGACATGGACATGCAGGCTATTCACGATCGCACCATCGCCATCGCACGCGCGAAAGGCAACCCCGGCGGCGAGGCGGTGGCGCCCTGTCTGGGTACCGGCGGCAGTTTTGCCGACGTCTTCCTATGGGATACGGCCTTCACGGTGCTGTGGGCCCGGCATGCAGCCGAGCAGCTGCCGGTGGCGGCGAGCCTGGACAACCTCTACCGCCTGCAGGATGCAGACGGACATATCAACCGGCAGTACTACAGCGACGGCGAAGCGAAATGGAGCAAGGAGCATCCGATCTCCTTCGCGCCGCCATTGCTCTCCTGGGCTGAGTGGGCGCTGTACGAGTCGTCCGGTGATCGCGATCGCCTCGCCGCCGCCCAGCGCCATCTGGTCGCCTTGCACGCGTTCAACCGCCGTTACTGCGGCGATGACGGGCTCTACTGGTGCGACCCTTTCGGTTGCGGCATGGACAACCTCCCACGGTGGCCGGCCGGTTGGCAGGGCGACGCTATCGGGCTGCCCTTGCGCGATGAGCACATCGCGCCGCGCACTTCGCCGGCCTATCGCGCCACCCGCGCCGGCGTGCTGCGGTATTCCTGGAACCGGCAAGGGCGATACATCGATACCAGCGCCCAGATCGCGGTCGATTGCCGCTTCCTGGCTCTGATCGCGTCCGAGCTCGGCGACGCGGCACAGGCCGCGCGCTGGGAGGCGGAGCGGCGCGAGCTGGGCGAACGGATCAACGCCCAGATGTGGAGCGACCGCCTCGGGTTCTACGTCGACCTCGGCTACGGGGAGCAGATCGCGCGCCGGCATGTCGGCGGGTTCTGGCCGCTGCTCGCGGGCATCGTGCCGCCCGAGCGGGTACAGGCCCTGGTCGCGCAGCTCGAGGATCCACGGACCTTCGCCCGGCCGGTGCCGGTGCCGTCGTTGGCCGCCGACGAGCCGGAGTACAGCCCCGCGGGTTCCTACTGGCTCGGTTCGTCCTGGCCGTGCACCACCTACATGGTCATCGCCGGCTTGCGTCTGGCCGGGGCCACGGACGCCGCCCTGCGCGTGGCGCGCCAGTATTATCGCGCGGTCTGTCGCCTGCTGGAGGAACGCGGTACGATCTACGAGAATCTGGCTCCCGAGGAGCCCCTGCGGCCAGGCGAACCCGCCGGATCCGATTTCTGCGGTTGGGGCGGGTTGGGCACTGTGGCGCTGCAGCAGGAGTTCGGCGCGGCCCTGCAGTGAGAGCCTGGCGGGGCGCTGACCTGGATGCTGGCTCCCTGTGGACCGGGGCGGTGCCTGCGAGGCGGTGGGCGCTCATTCCTCCATCGAGCGGACCCAGCTGCTGTCGGCCAGCGGATGCTCGGGATAGCGATTGCGTAGCGTGCGCATGCGCTCGTGTCCACGGCGCATGAAGCCCTCGTCCTGGCCGCGGCGCCGCCAATAGGGGCAGTGCGACATGGGCCGCGGATTGGACAGCCAGTACCAGCAGCTGCCCGATGAGTAGAGCGCCTTGGGCGCCTCGGGGCTGTCGGGATGCTCGCGGACGATGGTGTTGAACAGGTCGAGTGCGCGTAGCCGCGCGGTCATCGCCTCGATCTCGGCCACGCGCGCTCGCCACAGTTCGGGTCGGGTGCGCTGGTTGTCGCTGTTGTCGCCCCAGGGGCCGGTGACCCAGCCGCTGTGTTCGGTGTGTTGGCGGAAGGCCCACTGATGCCAGGCGCGGTCGTTGTAGATCAGATCGTAGCCGCGGTGGTACCAGAAGGCGGCGAGCTGGTAGAGGCGCGCGGGGCGTTGGTCGGGGGCGGCGGCACCGAGTGCCTGCTCCAGGCGCATGAGTTCGTCGAGCAGCGCGGCGGTTTGCTCATCGAGATAGGGGCGGGCGGCTGCGCGGTGGCCGTGGCGGACCATGCGCACGCCGAGCCGTTGACGCAGATAGGCGAGCAGCTCGGCGTCTATCGTCGGCGCGTAGCGGTCGGCGCCGGGGCGCTGATGCAGCGCGTCGACGGTGTGCTGCAGCACCGGCAGCGGCATCTCGCCGTCGCTGAGGATGGCCAGGTCGGGCCAGCTGCGAACATGGGCGTAACACAGCAGCGCGCGCGACCACTCGCCCGCGCGCTCGCAGGCCTCGCCGACGCGCAGTGCCAGCTCGTGGGTCAGCGGCGCGTCCGGGTGGGCGAGCCAGCTCAACGCGAGGGCATGCCAGGCCGCATCGCGCTGATCGGCATCGGCAGCGACCCGGCCGATGATGTAATGGGCCAGGGGGTCGTCGCGCGTGGTCAGGGCAATGGTGGCGAGCTCGTGGGCGGTGGCGTCGCGATCGATGAGCAGGTAGGCGCGGGCGAGCGTGAGTGCGATGTCCGCGGGCAGGTCGGCGCCGAGAGTGAGCAGGCTGTCCTCGGCCAGGGCGAGGCACTGCTGGCGCGAGCGGCCGTCGAGCGCGGCGTACACGCGATCGGTGAGCGCATGGTAGATGTAGAGCGAAGCCTGGCGCGGGTCGGCCAGCAGGCGCTCCGGCTGCGCGGTGGATCGCAGATCGCGGTAGCAGATGCGCAGCGATTCGACTCCCCGGATGTAGAGATCGTGGAGGTCGGGCGCCTGAACGATGCGTTGGTAGATCGCGATCGCGGCGTCGAGTTCGGCCGGCTGCGTATTGCCGGAGCGGCGGTAGGCGCGGTGGTGGAGGAAGGCCTGCCAGCCGAGGGCATCGGCGCGCCAGGCGCCATCGGGGTGATCGGCGAGGTAGTTTGCGAAGCCGTCGCGGATGGCGGCGTCCTGGCCGGTATGGCCCGCACGCAGGCGGCGGCGGAGCGGCAGGCAGGCGCGCAGGTAGGCGAGTTCGTCACGGCTGCCCTCGCGGGGCGGGAGCGCGGCGACGAGGTCGAGTGCGTGCTCGGCGCGATCGAACGCGTGGCGGCGCAGGTGTTCCACGGCCAGGGTGCAGCCGGCGAGGTCGGCGAGCGGGCCGCCGGCATGCAGCCGATCGGTCAGGGTGCGCATCGCCTCGGCGTGCGGCAGGGGGTCCTTGGCGGGGATCTCTGGCGCCAGCGGCCACGGCCGCCCCGCGATCTCCAGCGCGTCGACCGCCCGGGTGTAGGCGCTCATCCGGCTGGCCGGGATCGCGGTGGTCGCGGCGCGGGCGTGGAGCGCGATGCGGTTGTGGATGCGGCGGCGCTGATGGTAGTCGAGCCGATGGCGGGTGCGCGTGAGCAGTTGGGCCCAGGCCTGGCGCGGCGGGGCCGGCGGCAGCCGCACGGTGATGCTGCGCGGGTGGGTGGCGTCGGCGATGGTCGGGTAGGGCAGCTGGTCGGCGGCGCGGTCGTCGGCTGCCATCGCCGTGTTGAGGGCGGCGCGTTCGGCGAGCAGCGTGTGGCGGGCGAGCGCCGTGGCCTGGTGCTTGCGCAGCCGGTGGGTCGGGGCGAGGAACAGGCGATCACAGATGTCCTCGAGCGCGACATCAAGCGTCTCGTGTATGCCGTTGTGGGCATCGTGGTACCAGGGGCCGCAGGCGGGCGCGGCAAACAGGGCCCCGAGCAGGAGGGCGGCGATCCGCAAGGCGAAGAAGGGCATCATGGCGCTCCTGAATCCGGGTCTCTCGACAACGTGCGCAGGTGGAGGCGCGTGTCAGCCGGCGCCGCGATCAGTTCCAGCGTCGCCGCGGCGCCGGCGTCCAGCCGATCGAGCGTCAGGAGCACCTGATCGGCGCGCCGGCGGCCGGCGGGTCGCCCGTTGTGAGCCGGGATCGGCCGCAGGGGGCTGGCCAGCGGGTCGTGCGCGCAGCGCACCGCGCCGGCGTCAGCGGCGGCGAGCAGGCGCAGCGGCGCGCCGGTGGCGAGCAGGTCAGCCTGACCGCGATTGACGATCCGGACCTGCCAGTGGCCGGGGGTCGCGAGGCGGACGGCTTCGGTGTGGATGTCGGCGGTGATCGGCGCCTCCTCGCGCGCGGCGACGATCTGGGCGAGGCTGAGGGTCGCCTGCTGGCCGGGATGGGGCAGACGGAAGCAGACCGCGCCGCGGCAGAACGGCCCGCCAGCGGTGCGGATGCGGCGCAGCCAGCCGGAGAGGGCGGCGGTCCGCGGACGGGCGATCAACGCCGTTGAGCCGACGGGGACGGGAAGCCGGCCGGCGCGCAGGGGGCGGGTGGTGCGCAGGACCAGCAGGTCCTCCGCGCGCTGCTCGCGGCGCAGGACCGTGGGCGCGCTGGCGAGCAGTTCCTCGCGCCGCAGCTGGGCGTTGGCTGTGAGCAGCACCCCGTCGGGACCCCACAGCGCCACCTGCTCGAAGGTCGGCAAGCCGATGCGGAACGGTCGTTCGAGCGCCCGGCACCGGGCGAGCACCCCTTCGAGGTCGCGGCCGGCGATCAGGCCTTGGCAGCGCAGCGGATCGCCCGGCGGGGCGGTATGGTAGTATTGCGGCACGAGGCAGTCGACCGCCCCGGTGAGCGCATCGATCCCGGGTGCGTCGAGCCAGCACAGCAGCGCGGTGCAGGAGAGCTCGCGGTCGCGCGGCAGGCGCCGGTGCAGCGTGCGCAGGAAAGCGGCGTAGTCCGGCAGCAGGCGGGTGGGCACGTCCCAATCGATCTGGATCCCCGCGGCGCTCGTGGGCAGGGTCGCGAGCAGGGCGTCGATGAGCGCAGGGGTGGCGCCGCGTTCGAGCAAGGGGGTGCAGTCGCCGGCGATGCGGTAGACCGCGTGGTCGGCGACCCCGGCTCCGGCCGCCACCGCGCCGCCGCGTGGGGCGATGCGCACGCCGGTGGCGGTGGCCATCACGCGGCCGCGCAGGGCGTAGATGCGATTGCATCCGCTGCGCGCGAGCGCGGCGCGGGCGTTGGCGTCGAGTGTGTGCCCCGGGGCCCAGGACCAGAAGCAGAGGCTACCGGACTGCGCCCGGTCGGTGTGGTCGTGATCGATCGGCGGCGGCGTTCCCGCGCAGCTCGCGAGCAGCAAGGCGAGCGGGAGCAGGGCGCGCGCAATCATGCCCGGGATATGGCGCGCCGCGCGCGCGGCTTTCGCGGCGTGATGATCGGGTGACTGCGTGGCGTCACGGAGCAGCGGCATCGACGCCCATCATAGCCGGTTGCGCAACCGGATCACGCCCCAGCCACCGCCGCGACGACATGCAGGACCCAGCCCTGCGGTCGGTCGACCGCGCCGCGGGGGTGGTGGGTGTGGGCGGCGCTTCGCACCGCCGGACCGGCGTTCGCGCGCGCCCGCCGTGCCCGGGGAATCGGGCGCGCGTGGCCCGGCTCAGGCGGGGCAGCCGCGCAGGTGGTCGAGCAGCTCCGGTAAGGGGCAGGTGGCCACGCCGACGTGGCGATCGCCGGCGCCGTAGTAGACGAACAGGGTATCGTCGATGACCACGTTGCCGCAGGGAAAGATGCAACCCTCGTAGAAGCCCTGGGTCTCGTAGTCCGCTTCGGGTTGCATGATCCACTCGGGGGTGCGGTGGCGCACGATGTGCGGCTGGTCGAGGTCGAGCAGCAACGCGCCGAGGCGATAGCGCTTGTCGGGCCCCACGGCGTGGTAGATGTGCAGCCAGCCCTCGGCGGTGCGCAGCGGCGGGCAGGAGCCGCCGATCTTGCATTCCCAGTCGTATTTCGCGTTGGCGACGAGGTGCTCCTCGGCGCCAACGAAGCCCATCGGGTCCTCGGCGTAGGCGAGCCAGATCGCTGGGTGCTCGGTGCCGTAGGCGGGGCCGACCCAACTCATCGGACGGTGGAGCATGGCGAAGCGCCCGCCGATGCGCTCGGGGAACAGGATCGCGTCGCGGTCGTCGACCAGCGGGCTGGTGATCCGCCCGGCGCGCTTGAACTGCTTGAAGTCGCGGGTGAGCAGCAGGCCCGACGAGCTGAGGCTCTCGCGCAGGCTCACCGGCCAATCGGCGGTGGCGTAGGGGGGCTTCCACTGCTCGTGCGGCGTCTTGAGCCAGTACTGCCCGGCCGGGTAGGGCCGGCTGGCGTAGACCACGAAATACCACTCGCCGAACTTGACGATGCGCGGGTCCTCGACACAGCCCTCGTCGAAGCCGTCGGAGGGGCGCACCACCGGTTCGTCGCCCACGCGCTCGAAGGTGTAGCCGTCTTCGGAGACGGCCAGCCCGAGGTAGACCTGGTGGATCTCGTCGGCGGCGCTGGCGCGGTAGAGCATGGTCACCCGGCCGGTGTCCGCGTCGTACCAGGCGCCGGGGTTGGCGGTGACCGCGCCCTGCCACCAGCTGTCGGCCACGGGGCTGAGCACGGGGTTGCCGGAGAATCGGGTCAGCTGCATGGGGCCTCCTGCGGCGGGCGATCGCACGCGTGGCCCGCAGGCTTACCCGGCTTCGGCGCACCGTCCACCAGCGCTTTGCGCCCCGCGGGCGAGCGCCGCTTGTCTCGCGCGTCGCGGCGCCAGCATGCCGACATGCATCAGATCGACGAATACCACAAGAAATACCGCCGTGCCTGGCATCCCACTGAACTCTACGTCGGCCTCGACGGCGACTGCAAATGGAGTGGGACCATTCCCGACCCGAACGGCCACGGCAGCAACGGTCCGTGCAACGACCTGATGCGCCTGCGCGACCGTCTGCGCGCGCACCCGGCCGCCGGGCCGGTGACCGTGTATCTGCGCGGCGGTACCTACTTCCTCGAACAGCCGTGGGAGTTCGGCCCCGAGGACACCACCCCGCTGGTTGTCTGCGCCCATCCCGGCGAAACGGTGCGCATCAGCGGCGGGCGGGTGCTCAGCGGCTGGAGCGAGACCACACACAACGGGTCGCGTGCCTGGGTGCTCGACCTCGACCGACCGCTGGCGGATCATCACCAGCTATTCGTCGATGGCCGTCGCGCCGAACGGCCGTCGCTGCCGCTAAGCGGTACCTGGCGCATGGAGCACGTGCCGCAGACCCCCCTCGACGGTTTCATGGTCGGTACTCCCCAGGACCGCTTCACCGCCGCGGTGGGGCATTTCGCGGCCGACTGGGCCTACATCGATCACATCGACGTGGTCGCCTACCATTTCTGGAACGAGGAACGCCTGCCGGTTGCCAGCTACGATCCGCAGACGCGCGAGGTGCGTTGCACGCGCACGAGCATGTGGCCGCTCAAGGACGATGCTGAGCCCGCTTTCGCGCGCTACCGGCTGGAGAACGTCTATGAGGCGCTGAACCGGCCGGGCCAGTGGTTCTACGATCGCCGCGCCACGCGGGTGATCTACCTGCCGCTTCCGGAGGAGCAGCTCGCGACCACCACCATCATCAGCCCGGTGCAGACCCAGCTGCTGCGCGTAACCGGCACCGCCGAGCGGCCAGCGGGGCATGTGACCTTCCGCGATCTGCACTTCTGCCACAGCCGTTTCGCCCAACCCGGCGATCGCGGCGGCTACGAACAGGCGGCGGCGGATACCGACGCCGCGCTCGAACTGCGTCACGCCCGCCATTGCCGCTTCGAGCACTGCGATTTCACGCATCTGGGCAACTATGCCATCGAGCTCGGCGCCGGCTGCCGTGGCGACGTGGTCGCCGGCTGCCGCCTCACCGACCTCGCCGTGGGCGGAATCAAGATCATCGGCGTGGACGAGCGCAGCGATCGCGCCGAGCGCAGCGACGACCACCAGGTGATCGACAACGAGATCGCCGGGGGTGGCAGCCTGACCGCCTCGGGCGTGGGCATCCTGGTGATCCACTCCAGCGGCAACGAGCTCAGCCACAACCACATCCATCATCTCGAGTACAGCGGCATCTCCTGCGGCTGGACCTGGGGCAACGGGCCGAGCCCGACCTGGGACAACCGTATCGAGGCCAACCACATCCACCATCTCGGCACCGGCCTGCTCAACGACATGGGCGGGATCTACACCCTCGGCCCGCAACCGGGGACCAGCATCAGCCACAACCGGATCCACGACATCCGCATGCATTCCTACGGCGGTTGGGCGATGTACTGCGATGAGGGCAGCAGCTACATGACGGTGGAGTACAATACCTGCTACCACACCGACAGCGAGGTCTTCCAGCTGCACTACGGCCGCGAAAACGTGCTGCAGTACAACTGCTTCGCCTATTCGCGCCTCGGGCAGGTCAGCCAGACGGTATTCGAGGACCATCGGAGTTTCAGCTTCCGCCACAATCTGGTCATCACCGACGGTCAGGCGGTCTTCGCCGCGCGCGACGGCGAGGACCTGGCCACCGCGCCCTTCCTCGCCGAGAGCAACTGCTATTTCGACATCGGCGGCGCGGCGATCTTCTCGGCCAACCAGGATCGCGACAGCGAGGGCGTGGCCCGGGTCACCCGGCGCTACGAACTCGAGGAGATGCGTTCCTACGGGCACGACCGCAACAGCATCGTCGCCGATCCGCTCTGCGCCGACCTCGCCGCGGCCGATTTCCGCCTCAGCGCCGAGAGCCCGGCCTGGGCGATCGGCTACCGCGAATCGGACCGCGTGCCGGGCCCGCGCTGCGCGCCGGGGGTGCGCACGCAGGCGGATGCATGATGCGCGGTGGCCGGGGCAGCGCCGCGCGCACTGGAGCCGTCAAACCGTGAAGGGAGCGAGACGATGACCATGCAAGACTGGTTCCGCGAGGCGAAGCTGGGGATCTTCATCCATTGGGGCATCTACGCGGTGCGTGGGATCCCCGAGAGCTGGTCCTTCTTCAACGGCGAGATCAGCTACGCGGACTACATGGCCCAGGCGCGTGGTTTCCACGCCCGGCGTTACGATCCCGAGGCCTGGGCTGCGCTCTTCGCCGCCGCTGGCGCGCGCTATGCCGTGCTCACCGCCAAGCATCACGACGGCTTCGCGCTGTGGCCGAGTGCGGTGAGCCGACTCAACGCGCAAGACGGCAGCCCCGCCGGTCGCGATCTGATCGGGCCCTACGTCGAAGCGATGCGCGCGCGGGGATTGCACCCGGGGCTCTACTTCAGCCATCTCGACTGGTCGCACCCCGACTACCCGAGCGTGCGCCACCCGGCCTGGGGCGCGGGCGGCGGACCGTACAGCGCGCCGCAGGATGGGCGCGGCGAGGACCCGGCGGCCTGGCAGCGCTTCCTGGCCTTCCACCGCGCGCAGCTACGCGAGCTGTGCACCCGCTACCGGCCCGATCTACTATGGTTCGATGGTGATTGGGAGCGCAGCGGCGAGCAGTGGGACATGCCGCGTCTGCGCCGCGAGCTGCACCGGTGGAATCCGGGGGTGGTGCTCAACAGCCGGATGGACGGCCACGGTGACTACGAGACCCCCGAGCAGGGCCTGCCGGTGGCCCGGCCACGGCCGCCATGGGAATTCTGCACCACCATCAACGACAGCTGGGGCTACCAGAAGGGGGACCGCGCGCACAAGACCACGCGTCAGCTGATCCGGCTGTTCAGCGAGGTCATCGGCGGTGGCGGCAACCTGCTGCTCGGCCTTGGCCCGCGCGCCGACGGCTCCTTCCTCGCGGTGCACGAACGGCGTCTACGCGAGCTCGGCGCCTGGATCGCGCGTCATGCAGAAGCGATCTACCCCACCCGCGCCGGCCTGCCCGAGGGGCATTTCCACGGTCCGACCACCCTCAGCGCCGACGGCCGCAGCCTGTACTGCTTCGCGCTCGATCGGGTGCCGGACCAGCTGATGCTCAAGGGGATCCACACGCCGGTGCGTCGCGCCCGGGTACTCGGCGCCGAGGGCGAGTTGACGCATCGGGTCACTGGTGGCGCGCCGTGGATGGACATCCCCGGCACCCTGTGGGTCGATCTGCCGACCGCTGCCCAGGATCGGCGTGGCACGGTGGTCTGCCTCGAATTTGCCGAGCCGGTGGCGCTCTATCGCGGCGCTGGTGGCGCGATCACCGCCAACTGAGGGCGGCGGGCGCTCTGAACGCACACCCGACCGCAGGCGGGGAACAGCCGGGTGGCTGTGAAGGATGCAGGCGCCGCGCGCAGGCCGTGTTCCCATCGGTGAATTGCATCTGCGCCCATCGACCATGGCAAGCAGGCGGCTTCTGCTCGGGCGCAGACCAGCGCCGGCAGGACGGTAGCGGAGGTGCCATGCGGATCGGATTGGCCTACAACCTGCGTCGGGATCAGAGCGAGGCCTCGGCC
>JBEPXK010000065.1:0-11944 GCA_041641915.1 Planctomycetota bacterium | reverse complement strand
CCGCCGATCCCGCCCCCGTGCTGCGCGACGAACTCGATGCCGTGCCGCCGCCCGCGCCGCCGTGCTGGGGCCGGTCCCTGCGTCGGGCCGATGCGATCGACCTCGACGCGGTGCGCGCGCTGCTCAACCGCCGCGCCCTGTTCCGCGGTCGCTGGGGCTTCACCGCCGACGCCCCGCCTCCGCCCGGCCGTCCGGGGCCCGTGGAATTGTTCGCCAGCTGGAACGCATCGATCGACGCCGAAGGCCTGATCGCCCCGGCGGCGGTCTACGGGTATTTTCCCGCCGCGGCCGAAGGCGAGGACCTGGTGGTCTTCGATCCGGCAACCGGCGCCGAGCGTTGCCGCTTCACCCTGCCGCGCGCGCGCACCGGCCACTGCATCAGCGATTACCTGCGTCCGCGCGGCGCCGAGCCGCTCGCCGACGAGGCGGCGGTCCTGCCCGCGGCCGCCTTCGCCGCCGGCGCGCGCGACCTGCTCCTGTGCCAGTGCGTGACCGTCGGCGCGCGGGCCATGGAGCACGCCCAGGCCTTGCACGCGGCCGACCGCTACAGCGACTACGTCCTGTTCCACGGCCTGGCGGTGGAGCTGGCCGAGGCCCTGGCCGAGTACATCCACCGCGAGATGCGCCGCGAGCTGGGCATCGCCAGCGACGATGCGCCCGCGGTCGACGAACTCCTGCGCGGCGGCTACCGCGGCCGGCGCTATTCCTTCGGCTATCCGGCCTGTCCCGAGCTCGCCGACCAGCGCCCCCTCGGCGAGCTGCTCGGTTGGCAGGACATCGGCGTGCGCCTGAGCGAGTCCTGCCAGCTGGTTCCCGAGGCGAGCACCAGCGCCATCGGTGTGCACCACCCCCAGGCGCGCTACTTCGCACTCTGAGCCGGCGACCCCGGGCCGAACAGAGCTGGGACCGGTCGGAAGAACCGCTATGCCTGGGCCCACGACCGCAGGAGACCCGCCACGGCGGGTGGACAGTATGAAATCGGATACCCTGACGCTGCCGAGCGGCGCGCAGTTCGCCGCCTGGGGCGACCGCACCGCCTACACCCGCGCCTGGCACGTCGCCGTCGCTGCTGCGGCAGCCGATGATACCAATCCCGGCACGCCGGAATCTCCCCTACGCAGCCTCGCCGCGGCCGCCGCGCGCGTCGGGCCGGGCGAGAAGGTGGTGATCCACGGCGGTATCTACCGCGAGTGCCTCGCGCCGAAGCGCGGCGGCGCCGGGCCGGAGGCGATGATCGCCTTCGAGGCCGCGCCCGGCGAGCAGGTCATCATCAGCGCGGCCGAACCCTGGACGCCGACGTTCACACCGATCCACCGTCACCACGGCCGCGAGGCCGTCGGCCGGTGGTACGCCGCGCTCGGCGCCGGGCACTTCGTCGGCTACAACCCCTTCCTCGCCGCCAACATCGCACGCTCGGCGTGGTTCCCTTGGCAGCGGCGCCCGGAGGCCGAACTGCAGCGTGCCCAGCTGCGGCGCGGCGTGATCCTCCAGGACGGCCGCGCACTGCGTCAGTCTCACAGCGGCGAGGAGCTGCACCACGAAGACGGCTGGTTCCATGTCAGCGACGACGGCTTGCGCGTGCACCTGCGCCCCTGGGGCGATGTCGATCCGCACAGCGCGAGCTGGGAGCTGAGCGTGCGCATGCAGTGCGTCGCGCCGGCTCAGCGGGGGCTCGGCTGGATCGCATTGCGCGGCCTGGTCTGCCGGCACGCCGCCAACGGCTGCCCCTTTCCCCAGCGCGGCGCGATCAGCGCCAGCGCCGGGCACCACTGGCTGATCGAGGGCTGCACCGTCGAGGACGCCAACGCGCTGGGCATGGACCTCGGCTACCAGAACGACCTCGGCCCCGAAGAGGCTCGCTACTCCAGCGGCGATCAGACCGGCCGCGGTGGTCACATCGTCCGCCGCAACCTCGTGCGCCGCTGCGGGCTGGCCGGTATCGCCGGGGTCGGCAACGTCGACGGCAGCGTGATCGCCGGCAACCGTATCGAGGACATCGGCCACCTCGGTCTCGAACACGTCTACGAAGCCGCGGCGATCAAACTCCATGGCGTGCGTGGGGCGTTGATCCGCGACAACCACATCCGCCGGCTGCGCGATTGCTGCGGCATCTGGCTCGACCACTGCTGCGCCGACAACCGCGTCAGCGGCAATCTGGTCCACGACGTGGTCACCGTGCTCGCCGGCATCTACGTCGAGGTCAGCGTCGAGCCCAACCTCGTCGACCGCAACCTGGTCTGGGACCTGCGCGACGCCGAGAACAACGTGCCGCCCAAGGACGACACCCCTGGCGGCATCGGCATCGCCGGCGACATGACCGACTTCACCCTGATTCGCGACAACTGTCTGTTCGAGATTGCCGGCCATTACGCCATCTCGCTCCACCTCGCGCAGAAAGGGCGCCTGATCTACCACCGCACCGCGATGTGCCGCGGCCACGAGGTCAGCGGCAACTGCCTCGTGCGCTGTCCCAAGCGGGTCTACGCCGCGCGCCCCGAGCACATGCGTTGCGAGGGCAACCGGTACGACCGGTGGGGGCGGATCGGGCGCAGCGCCGGGCGCGGCGCCTTCGCCGTGCCCGAGATCGACCGCGAAGCCCGCCTCGACCTCGAGGGTTGGCAACGCTTCTTCGGCTTCGACCACGACGGCGACGAAGCCCACATCCCGCTGGCGATCGCCGCGACCGATGACGGCGTGCGCCTGCAGGCCACCGGCGAGCTGCCCCCCGCCGCTCCCGCTTACTTCAGCAAGACCGACTGGCAGCGCCTGCGCGCGGGCGAAGCGGTGGAGCTCACCCCGGCGGCCGGGATCGGCTGAGGCGCAGGCCGCGGTGGGCGAACGTTCGCCGCGCGAGCCCGCGGCGCGGTGTCAGTCGCCGCGGAGCATCGACCCGGCTATGCGCTGCATTTCTGCGAGCTCGGCGAAGGCCGCGATCAGCTCGTCGCTCGGATTGGCTTCGCGCCAGGGCTCGCGGGCGAGCAGCGTTGCCTGCCGGTCGACCAGAGCGTGATAGGCGTCGCGCGCACGCGCGAGCCGGCCGTCCGCGTCGCCGAGCCGATCGATGGCGGCGTCGAGAAAGGCCACCGCGCTGCGATGATGCGAGAGCGTGGCCTCGAGCACGTTGCCGTAGCACCCGCGGTCGTCGTCGCAGGTGGGGCAGAACCTGCCGGCCGTGAGCCGCCGCGCGCAGGCCCGGTAGGCGGCATCGGCGTAGACCGGTCGTTCGACCCCGCCGTCCTCGGCGAGCCGGTAGGAGTCCGCGACCCGTTCGCGCGCCAGTTCAAGCGTCCGCGTGAGGGCCGCATCCTCGTTCAACGGGGTGCCGGTCGGTCGCAGGACCACCGCGAGGTCGGCCTTGTCGGGGCCCCAGATCCGACGGGTGAACCGCTCCATTGCCGCGAAGGTGACGATCTCCGGGCTGCCGTCGGTCCAGCCGCTGATGACGCTCCAGGTCGGCCAGGTCATCAACAAGACCACTGCGCCGTCCGCGTCGGCCGCGCGCGCCTCGGCGAGCATGGCGCCGCGATCGACAAAGCGTTCCGTCGGCCAATCCGGCGGCAGCCAACGGTCCGGATCGCTGCTGAGGACGCGGTATGTGAGCCCCAACGTCCGCCCCAGCGCGATCAGGCCGTACTCGCCACCGCCCCAGGTCGCCCAGTGGGTGCTCTCGTCGCCGTTCCAGGGGGTGGCGAAGGCAAGACCGCTGTAGGCGACGAGGCGATCGCGTGGCATCGGGCGCTGCCAGGCCTGCAGCACCGCGTCGAGGCAGGCGACGAAACTGTCGTCGATGTAGATCTGGCCGTTCACGGCGAAGTCGTCGGGATCGATCATCGTGGTTTCCTGGCTGGCCGGGGGAGTGATCGGTGGCGGTGGTGCAGTGGTGGCTGCGGGGATCGTTGGCGCCGGGCGCTCGGGCCAGACGAGAACGACGCCGACGCTGCCGACGAGCAGGAGCACACCGATCGCGGTCGCGATGGCAGTCGCGGACAGGCCCGTCCTGCCGGCCCCGAGCGCAATCTTGCCGCCGAGGTCCAGCAGCCGCGGCGGAGCGGTGTCCACCGGCGCCGCGTGCAGGGTCGCGGTGAGGGTGGAGAGGCTGAGCACGGCGCCGCCGGCGGCGAGCCGCCGGCGCAGCGCGGTGAGCCCGGCTTCGATCCGGCGCGAGACAGTCGGTTGGCTCAGGCCCAGCAGCGCGGCGGTCTCGACCTGGCTGCGGCCCTCGAGGAAGTGGGTCACCAGCACGACGCGCTGCGTGTCGGGCATCGCCGCAAGGGCTTGATCGAGCACGGGCTCGAGTTCGCGCCAGTGCCCGTTCGCATCCGCGCCGTCCGCGGTCCGGCTCGGATCATCGGCGGCCAGGCCCTCGTGCCGCCGCCGTCGGGCATCCGCACGCAGCCGGTTGACCGCACGCGAGGTGGCCAGCCGATGCAGATAGCCAGCGACCGAGCGCCGCACGGCCGAGGCCGTACGGGCGAACTCGAGCAAACAATCCTGGGCCAGATCCTCGGCCGCATGATGGTCGCCGGTGATCCGCCGACAGACGGCGTAGACGTGCCCGGCATGGCGCTCGACCAGCCCCGCAAAAGCCTGGGCATCGCGCTGGCGTACCCACCGTCGCAGCAATTCCCGATCCTCGAGCATGCGCATCCTCCACCATCATGACACCGGTGGACCGGGGACTATTCAAGACGGGGCCCTCAAAGCTCGCGCAGCACCTTCGCACGGTAAGAATCGTCGTCAACGGGTCGGCCGACCGAGGGGTGGTTTTCTGCGATCATGGGCCGCAGGCCCGCAGAAAACGCGTGCATTGCACATGGGACCAGCGCCTGGCGAGCCCCGACCTTCCCCAGGTTCTGAATCCTGTATAAGCCCACCAACTTGACGGGTCCCTCAGAGCCCCAAACCTCGGTACCGCCAGCGAGTGGAGCCCAGCCAGGCTTGGCTGGGCGACCGGCCGACGCAGCGCAAGTGCAGCCCCGCAGCGAAGCGAGGAGCAAGCGCAGCTGCGATGCGCCGAAGGCGCGAGGGGGCAGCGCCCCCTCTGAGGGAAGCCTCCAACTTATGGGGCGGATTATCGACGCGAGAGCAGCGCGGAGGTAAATGACGGAAGCGTCACTTGCTTCGATGTGGCGTATATAGCAATATGGGCTGTGATCAGATACTCGAGGAGTGGTGCAAGATGGATCAAGACCGGGGCATGGACCCGGCCGACGGCACGCCCGCGGCGATCGTTGGCATCGGCGCTTCCGCCGGAGGACTGGAAGCGATAGAGGCCTTCTTCAAGGCCATGCCCGCCGATAGCGGTATGGCATTCGTGGTCGTGCAACATCTCTCGCCCGACTACAAGAGCCTGATGGTCGAGCTGTTGTCGCGCAAGACAGCGATTCCCGTGTGCCGCGCCGAAGAGGGCATGCGCATCGAGGCCGATCATATCTACCTGATACCGCCGAAGAAGAACCTGACCGTCTTCCACGGCGCGCTGCTGCTCGAGGACCAGCAGCCGCGCGACATCGTCAACCTCCCCGTCGACATATTCCTGCGTTCCCTGGCCCAGGATCAGGGCGAGCACGCGGTGGCCATCATCCTCTCGGGCACGGGCAGCGACGGCACGCGCGGCGTGCGCGCCGTCAAGGAGTGGGGCGGGCTGGTGATCACCCAGGATGAAGCCAGCGCCAAGTTCGACGGTATGCCGCGCGCCGCGACCTCGACGGGGCTCGCCGACTTCGTCCTGCCACCGGAGGAGATGCCGTCGCAGCTGCTGGCCTGCCTGCGCCATCCCTACGCCACGCGGCAGGAGCGCCAGGCGCAGGCCCTGGGCGACGAGACGGGCATGACCCGGCTCTTCTCGCTGCTGCGCGGTAAAACCAAGGTCGACTTTACCTACTATAAGCCGAGCACCATCAATCGCCGGATCGAGCGACGGATCGCCGTCACGCAGTCGGAAGATCTCGAGGACTACGTACGCTACGCAGAGCAGACGTCGGCGGAGATCGCCGCCCTCTACCGCGAGTTGCTCATCGGCGTGACCAGTTTCTTCCGCGACCCGGCGGTCATGGAGACCCTGCGCGAAAGGGTTCTGCCCGATCTGTTCGCGCGCAAAGAGAGCGGCGAGCTGCGTTTCTGGGTCGCCGGATGCTCGACCGGCGAGGAGGCGTACACCCTGGCCATCCTGTGCTGCGAGGTGATGGAGGCCATGGGTGCCGTGCGCGACATCAAGATCTTCGCGACCGACATCGACCGCGACGCTATCGCCCGGGCCGGCACGGGCGTCTACCCCGAGAGCATCGCCGCCGATCTGGACCCGGCGCTGCTGGCCAAGTACTTCCACCGCCAGCAAGACCAATACCGGGTCGCGCGCAGCCTGCGTGCGATGGTGGTCTTCGCCCAACACAACCTGGTCAGGGATCCGCCCTTCACGCGCATCGACATGGTCAGCTGCCGCAATCTGCTCATCTACCTGCAGATCAATCTGCAACAGAGGGCGTTGGAGATGTTCGCCTTCTCGCTGCGGCCGGGCGGCATTCTGCTGCTGGGGACGAGCGAGACCGTCGGCGACATGGAAGACAGCTTTGAGGCGATCGACCGCGGCGCCCGCATCTACAGGGCCCGGGGCGGGGCGGCGACGCGGCCCGTCACGGATGGACCGCGGGCGAACGTCGGGGGCCCGCGCCCGCTCCCCTTGCCCGCCGCGGGGGGCACCAGGTCGCCGCGTTCCGCCGCACGCGAAAGCGAACGGCTCATCACGCGCATGCTCGACGCCCTGGCGGACGCCTACGTCCCGCTGACGGCGGTGGTCAACGAGCACCTCGAGATCCAGCACACCCTGGGCGATCCCTCCCGCGTCTTTCGCGTCCCCAGCGGGCGGCCGGTCTACGACATCTCCAAGATGGTGGATCGCGAACTCGCCATCCCGTTGGCCACGGGTATCCAGAAGGTCCTGCGCACCGGCGAGGAGCTGGCCTACTCCAACGTGCGCCTGCACGAAGGCGACTGCACGCTCACGCTGCGGCTGCGCATGCGCCCGCTGGCCGGGCGGACGAACGACGAGGCGTTGGTCATCGTTTTCTTCGAGCAGGTCGATCAGACGCCTGTCGACAGCGGCGCGGGGGCCGCCGAATACGACCTCGATGCCGAGGCCGGCCAACGCCTGCAGGACCTCGAGCAGGAGCTGCAGTTCACGCGAGAGAATCTCCAGGCCACCATCGAGGAGCTGGAGACCTCGAACGAGGAACTGCAGGCGACCAACGAGGAATTGCTGGCGAGCAACGAGGAACTGCAGAGCACCAACGAGGAACTGCAGAGCGCCAACGAGGAGCTCTACACGGTCAACGCCGAGTATCAGAACAAGATCATCGAGCTGACCGAGGCGCACAACGACGTGGAGAACCTGCTCGCGAGTTCGCGCATCGGCACGTTGATCCTCGATGAGGACATGTGCGTCCGCCGCTACTCGCCGCAGACCGCCGCGGTATTCAACCTCGTGGATAGCGACATCGGCCGACCGCTGGAGCACCTCACGCACGGACTCGCGGACCTGGATGCGGTCGCCATGGCCCGGCAGGCCCAGGCGGACGACACGCCGGTGGAGCGCGAGACGCACGACGCGAACGGCCGCCGGTACCTGGTGCGGGTCCTGCCCTACCGCATCAGCCCGCAGACGGTGGCCGGTGTGGTCATCACGCTCATCGACATCACGCCGCTGCACGAGATGCGCGAGCGGCTGGCCGACTCGCAGCAGACTGCCGCCGAGATCATCCGCCACATGCCCTCGGGCCTCCTCGTCTACGATGTGACCGCAGCAGGCGAGCTGATCCTGCGCGACGGCAACCCCGCCGCCGCGCAGATGACCGGCATCGACATCGAACGCGCCACCGGCAGTTGCTTCCTGGAGCTGTGGCCGGGCGAGGCCGGCAGCCGGATCATGGCGCGCTTCCTCGATGCCTTCCACCGCAACGAACCCGCCTACGAGCCGGAGGTCAGCTACAGCGACGAGCGCTTCACCGGGGTGTTCCACATCCACGCCTTCCGGCTCTC
Organism: Planctomycetota bacterium; assembly: GCA_041641915.1. Classification (GTDB taxonomy): domain Bacteria; phylum Planctomycetota; class UBA11346; order UBA11346; family UBA11346; genus SLQH01. The sequence goes on along the minus strand of JBEPXK010000065.1, from coordinate 3,910 downwards.
CGGCGACCGCCTGGCCGTTGGCTTCGACACCATCACCGAGCGCAAGCGCGCCGAAACGTTGCTCAAGGAGAGCGAAGAGCGCCACCGGCACCTCTACCACCTGTTGGCCGATGCCGAGAGCACCGCGCGCATGGGCAGCTGGACCTGGGACGTGGGCACCGACACCGTCACCTGGTCGGACAATCTCTACCGCGTCTTCCGGCGCGACCCGGCCCTCGGCGCGCCGTCCTTCGCCGAGCACGATGTGCTCTACACGCCCGAGTCCATGTCCCGCCTGCGCGCGGCGGTTGGCGAGTCTTTGCAGCACGGGACAGGCTACGAGCTCAGGCTGGAGGCCGTGTGCGGCGACGGTGTGGTCATGCCCTGCATCGCCCGCGGCCAGGTGGAATACGACGAGGGGGGCGCGGTCCGTCGGCTCTACGGGTCGCTGCAGGAGGTTCCGCCGTGAACGCGAACCGGCCCGGCAACGCCGACGACCTGCGCCGACGGGTGGAGGCATTGCTCGCCTCCGCCTCGCAGAGCGCCGATCGCGAGGCCTTCAAGGGCGTCGGCGAGCTGGCCAACGAGCTGGCCGCACACCAGGCCGAGCTCGAATTGCAGAACGAGGAACTGCGGTGCACCCAGGCCTTGCTGCAGGAGACGCGCGACCGCTACGCCATGCTGTTCGAGGACGCACCGGTGGGCTACGTGGTGCTCGACGCGGCTGGCATCATCCGCCAGGCCAACGCCACCTGGTCCGCCATGACCGGTCGCCCCCCGCAGGACGTCCGGGGGCGGCCTTTCGCCGACTCGATCGTCAAGGCAGACGCCGGTGTCTTCCGCGCTCGCTTTCGTGCGTTCTTCCGCAACCCGGCCGAAAAACAGATCGACGTGCGCATCACGCGCTCCGGCGGCGGAAATTTCCACGCACGCATCGAGGCCAAGCCCCGCCACACCAGCCCCCGATGCGATGACGCCGCCATGTCGGAGCTGATGGTCATCGTCAGCGACATCAGCGACGTCAAGCACGCGCACCGCGAAATCGACGAACGCAATGCCGAGCTCGCCCGGATCAACACCCGCCTCGACCACGTCTACCGGGTGCTCCTGGCCATCCGCAACGTCAACCAGCTCATCACCCAGACCACGGACCGCGACGAGTTGCTCGCGCAGGCCTGCACCTGCCTGACCGAAACGCACGGCTACCACCACGCCTGGATCGCCCTGCTCGACGACGAGCGCCGTCTCATCGCGGCCTATGAGTCGGGGCTGGGCGAGGCCTTCACACCGATGATCGGGCGTCTGCGCGCCGGCAACCCGACCTCCCGGTGCGCCCTCGCACTCAGTAGCGAGGAGGTCGTGGTCACGCCATGCCCCGCCGAGACCTGTACCGACTGCTATCTGGCCCCCTCCTACCGGGATCGGGGAGCGATGACCGCCCACTTGTCCCACGATGGGCGCAGCTACGGCGTCCTGAACGTATCGATTCCCCGCACGCTGGTGCACGACGAGGAGGAGCACGCCCTCATGGCCGAGGTGGCCGGCGATATCGCCTTCGCACTTCACGCCATCGAGGTGAACACGGAGCGCGATCGCCTTCAGGCCTCGCTCGAGCGGGCCAAGCTGATCCTCGAGTCGAGTGCCAGCATGCTCTTCCGCTGGTCCAACGCCGAGGGGTGGCCGGTCGAGTATGTCAGCGCCAACATCGCGCGCTTGGGGTACACGCCGGAAGACCTCACCGCCGGGCATATCCCTTACGCGTCGATCGTGCACCCCGATGATCTCGAGCGGGTCGCCGCCGAGGTGGCCGCGCACACCGCATCCGGCGGCGAGGAGTTCGCCCAGGAATATCGGCTGCGCGATGCGGCCGGGAACTACCGCTGGGTTGCTGATCGCACAAGCGTGGACCGCGACGCCACCGGTGCGATCGTCGCCTTCCAGGGCGTGCTGGTCGATATCACCGAGCGGAAGCTGTCCGAGGAGCAACTCGCAGAGAGCCAGCAACGCCTGGCGCTCGCCACCGCCGCGGCCGCGATCGGCATCTGGGACTGGGATATCGTCAACGACCGCATGACCTGGGACGATCAGATGTTCCGCCTATACGGCATCGCGCACCCGCCGGAAGCCTACGGCGTGGAGCTCTGGGAGAACGGGCTCCACCCCGACGACAAGGCCCGGGCCTGGCAAGCCTGCCGGGCCGCCCTGCGCGGCGACCAGGATTTCGAAACCGAGTTCCGCGTTCGTTGGCCGGATGGCACGGTTCGCCATCTCAAGGCTGACGGTGTCGTCCTTCGCGACGCGCAGGGCGAGCCCCTGCGCATGATCGGCACCAACTTCGATATCACCGAGCGCAAGCAGGCCGATGAGATCCTGCGTGAGAGCGAGCAGCGCCTGCAGGCCGTGTTCAACGCCGTGGACGGCGTCCCGATCCAAGGCTACGATACCGCACATAGGGTAATCTTCTGGAACCCTGCCAGCGAGGACCTGTACGGTTATGCCCGTGAGGAAGCGCTCGGGCGCCGGTTGGAGGAGTTGATCGTCCCACCTGAGGCGCGGGAGGCCGTCGCCGAAGCAATCTGCCGCTGGCACGACGAGGGCCTACCGGTTCCGGCATCCGAACTGGAACTGGTGCACAAGGACGGCACGCGCCTCCGGGTCTACTCGAACCATGTCATGATCACCAACGGTCGCGGCGAGAAGGAGATGTTCTGCATCGATGTGGATCTGACCGACATCCGCCGGGTCGAGAAGAAGATGGCGTCCTTCGCTGCAGTGGTCGAGAACAGCGACAATATCGTGGTCGTCAGGGACATGGCCCTGCGCGTGCTGGCCACGAATCATGCCTTCGCGCAGGCGGCCGGTCACGACACGGTCGAAACGATGATCGGCAAGACCGATGCCGAGATCCTGGGTATAGCCCCCGACGTCGAACCGGTCCGCTCCTACATGGCGGATGACCGGCGCGCGCAGGCGTTACCCCGCGGTCAATACATATTGCGCGAGGAGCCGTTCATCACACCGGACGGGGATCGGCGCGTGATGCTGACCAAGAAATATCCGATCCGGGACCCCTCCGGGGAAACCATAGGCACGGGCAGTATCTCGACCGATATCACCGAGCGCACGCGCCTGGAGGAACGCATGCGGCGGATGGAGAAGATGGACGCCATCGGCCATCTCGCTGGCGGCGTTGCCCACGATTTCAACAACCAGCTATCCGGCATCCTGGGCTACACCCAGATGCTCAAGCAGCGTGTGAGCGGCAGGCGCGAGTCCCAGTGTCTCGATCGCATTCTCATGTGCGTAGAACGCTCCTCGGACCTCACACAGCAACTGCTGAGCTTCAGTCGTCAGAACCAGCAGCGCCCTGAGCCCACCGACGCGCACGCCATGATCGGGGAGACGGTGGCGTTGCTCGGGCGCAGCGTCGATAAGCGGATCGAGATCGTGCAGACGCTCGAGGCCGCCGATCACATCGTCTGCGCGGAACCCTCGCGGCTGCAGAACGCCATCCTCAACCTGGGCCTGAACGCACGTGATGCCATGGCTGATGGGGGGGAGCTGTGCTTTGCCACGGCGAACGTCGACCTGGACCCAGCCAACTGCACCGGCGAGCGCAGCACGCTCGTACCCGGCCGCTATCTGCGCCTGCAGGTCAGCGACACCGGCTGCGGCATGAGCCCGGCGGTGCAGCGCCGCATCTTTGAGCCCTTCTACACGACCAAGGAGGTCGGCAAGGGGACAGGCATGGGCCTGGCCACCGTCTACGGCACGGTCTCGCAGTGTGGCGGCACCGTCGGGGTGACATCCCAGCAAGGCACGGGGACCACCTTCGACATCATGCTCCCATTGGCCGAGCACCCGGCGGGGTCGCCCGTGACGCGATCGATCGATCCGAAGTCGCTCGCGGGGACGACGGTGCTGCTGGTGG
>JBEPXK010000064.1:0-11952 GCA_041641915.1 Planctomycetota bacterium | reverse complement strand
CCCCCCACGGCCTCTGTCGCCCTTCGCCAGCTTCGCTGGCGTTTCCGCCGTCCCTCCGGGCCCGGCTTCCTCGCTGTCGCTCGTCGCGCTCCACCGGCCGCCGGCCCCACCGGGGCCGGCTATCGCTACGCGATGCCGGCTCCGCCCTGCGGCCCATTTTCGGCGGAAAACAGGGCTCTGTCGGCCGCTGGGGGCCGGCCCGGCCCCCATGACCCCCTCGGCGGCGCGCTGACGCGCGCAAGGCCAGGGTCGGTTTGGTAGCCTTTCCTGGGGCTCTGAGGGCCCCGTCAAGTCGGAGGCTCATGGTTAAAGGGTCCTCAAAGTTCCAAATGCTCCTGCCGACTACAGATAGGATCCCGGCCAGGCGTTGCCGGGCGACCGGCCGGCCGAGGGGTGCTTTTCTGCGAAAATGGGCCGGAGGCCGCGAACCCCGACCGAGGCCGTGGGGGGGGGTGCGCGTGAGCGCGCGTGGGGGCAGCGCCCCCTCTGGAGGAAGGTTGCAGAACGGCTATGGCTGGTTCCGCCAGGAGTTGCTGTCGATTCAGCTTTTGGTGCGCTGGACCGGGCTGCGTCTGATACAGCATCGCCCCCGCGGCGTGTCCCGCCGGGCCGACCCACGAGTTCCGTGGCGCGGTGTTCGCGGCAGTGGCGGGGGCCGAGGACGGCGCGGCCCGCTCAGCGGCGTTCCCACCAGGCGAGGATCGCGGCGCCGACGCAGAGGCTTGGCAGCAGCGCCACCAGCAGCACCTTGAGCCACCAGATCAGGGCCGGGCTGGCCTCCAGGCGGTAGCGGGTGAAGCGTTGGCGGGGGATGGTGAGCGCGGGGCCGCCCTCGGCCAGCCACCCGACCATGCTCGCCAGCAGCAGGTTGTTGGCGTAACGATCGCCGCCAACCCAGCGGTTGGCCCCGGCCATCCGGCTGGCCCAGAGCACGACCCGCGTGGTGCGCTGTGGGTTGACGCTGCGCGGGTGCGGTTCGTAGACGACCGCCCAGGCGAGGGGGATGTGCGCCGGGGGGCGTTCGGCCAGGTCTGCCGGCACGCTGCGTTCGTCGGCTGGCGCGACCCAGGCATCGCCGCTGAGCACGGAGAGCAGGCGCGTGCGCCCCAGTGGGACGGCGAAGCCGGCCTCGCGCTGCTGTTCGATCTCCTCGGGTCCGAGCGCTTCCCAGCTCGCCGCGTGGGCGACGCTGCTCAGCGGGCTGGCCACGCGTTGGCCGGTGGCCGCGGCCGCGCCGGTGATCTGCCGCGCGGTCTCGCCATCGGCGTTGAGGCCGTAGTCGGATCCGAGCAGGAGCACGTCGAAGGGGCGTCCGGGCAGGCGCAACGCGGCGTCGAGGCTGCGGACGATCGCCGCCGGAGCGCCGGGCTCGCGGTGGGGGTCGCCGACGTCGAGCGACCAGTCGCGCAGCAGCGCGCGCAGGCCCGGCGGGATCCGCCGGTCGGCGAGCACCAGCATGCGACCGCCGTCGACGAGGAATTCGCGGATCATCGCCCGCGTGCGCGCGCCGAGGCTGGCCCGCGGGGCGGGCAGCAGCAGTATGCCGTCTTTGGGGATCCGTCCGAGGCCACCAGCCGGCGGCGGCGCGTCGACCGGTTCGGCATCCGGCGCAGCGTCGGGCGCTCCGTCGACCGGTTCGGCAGACGGCGCGGGAGCCGGCCCGAGCAGGCGGGCGGGGTCGAGCAGCTCGACGCGGTAGCCCCCGAGCCGGAGGTAGGCGAGCAGCCGAGAGCAGCCCTCCGGGCCCTCATCGCTGGCCGGGAGCTCGCCGTGGCCCTGGAGGACGTAGATCGGGGTCGGGTCGTCCTGGCGCAGGTTGATCAGCGCCCCGGCGAGGTCGCGCTGCAGCGTGTGGATGCTGCCGGGATGCAACGGGAGGCGGAAGGCGGGGCGCTCGGGGCGGAGGGCGTAGAGGCTCGCGCGCAACGGCGGCGCGCCGAGCCGCTGCGCGAGTAGATCGAGCCGCGGTTGGTCGCGCACTGCGTGGATCTCGCGCAGATGTAGCCGGGGCGTCTGCGCGGCGATGCGTTCGAGGTGATCGCGGATGTAGCTCGCCTGGGCGTGTTGCGCCGGATCCCACACCAGCACCAGATCGACCGGGTGGTCGAGCCCGGCGAGCAGTTCCTGCAATTCCGGTCTGACGCTGAAGCGGCGCATCGGCGTCAGGTCCCAGGCGATCTGGGCGCGATGCAGCGCAGCCACGCCGAGGGCCAGCGCGACCAACAGCAGGGCCGAGCGCGCGCCGAGCAGGCCGAGGCGGGCGATCATGCGGCGGCGCGCGCCGGCTGGTGCGGCGGAATCAGCCATGCGTCCTCCGCGCGCGCAGACTGCCGTGGGCGAGGATCAGGCAGCCGAGGGCCATGGCGAGAAACCAGGCGATGTCGGCGAGCCGGGGCATGCCGCGAACGAAACCGGCGAAGCGCGGCCCGAGGCCGAAGCCGCGGCCGAGGGCGGCGAACACCTCCGCGGCGCTCCCGGCGTCGTCCTCGGCGAGCAGGCCCAGCAGGGCGAGACCGAGCAGCAGGCCGAAGGTGATGACGTAGGCCGCGACCGGGTTGAGCGCCAGCAGGCTGATCCAGATGCCCAGTGCCGCGAGGAACAGACACAGCAGCACCAGTCCAAGGTAGCCGGAGAACAGGTGCATGCCGCCGAGGTCGCTGACGAACCACAGCACCGCGGGTTGGACCAGGGTGGCGGCGACCAGGACCAGGAACAGCGCCACCGCGGCGAGGTACTTGCCGGCGATCAGCTGGAGTTCGCTCACCGGCGTGGTGAGCAACAGCTGCATGGTGCCCTGCTGGTGTTCGCTGGCGAAGCTGTTCATGGTCAGCGCGGGGGCCAGCAGCAGCAGGACCATGTGGCCGGTGCGCAGCGACTCCATGTATAGCGGCAGGGGGCTGTAGGCGTCCTCGCCGGGCAGGGCGACGACGAAGGCGAGGTTGGTGACGAAGGTCCAGGCCGCGAGCACCAGCCAGGCCAGGGGGGTGGTGAACTGGGAGAGCAGTTCCCGCCGGGCGATGGCCCAGATCACCATCTCAGGTCCTCCCGGCGAGCAGCCGCTCCACCCACCGGCCGACCACGTCCTGTTCGAGATTGACCCGGGTGCCCGGCCGGGCCGCGGCCAGGGTGGTGCGCGCGAGCGAATGCGGGATCACCGCGACCTTGAAGCGCAGGCCGCGACAGTCCCAGGTGGTCAGGCTGACGCCGTCGATGGCGATGCTGCCCTTCTCGACCACCGTGACCGAACCGTCGGCTGGCAGCAGGAAGTGGAACTCCTCGCTGTTGCCGCTGCGCAATCGGCGTTCGAGCTTGCCGACGCCGTCGACGTGCCCGCCGACGATGTGGCCACCGAAGCGCGCGCCGACGGCCATCGCCCGTTCGAGGTTGAGCGCCCGTCCCGGCCGCCACTCGCCGAGGGTGGTCCGACGCAGCGATTCGGTGCTGGCGTCGAAATGCGCCAGCGGCGGCTCGATCGCGGTTGCGGTGAGGCAGATGCCGTCGACGGCCACGCTGTCGCCCAGGGCCAGATCGGCGCACAGCGGCCCGAGATCGATGCGCAGGCTCACGCCCCCGTCGATCGCGCGCAGCTGTTCGAGCCGGCCGACGTGTTCCACGATCCCGGTGAACATGCAGGCAGTCTTCCGTGCGCGCTGCGGCTGACAAGGACAGGGCCCGCGCGGGCGGGGCGACTTGCGCCTTTCGCCCCGCCCGCCCCGGAACACCATGCCGCCATGGCGCGCCTCGAGAGCTTCGCGGAATTGCTGCAGGAGTACGGCCAGGACGCCGCCTGGCTTTGCGCCGAGGTCGGCGAACTGGGCCGGGACCTCGGCGACCACGACCAGGTCGAGCGCGACGTGCTGCGCTTCCTCGAGGCCTCCGCGCCGGTGGCGACCCAGCTGCGCAGCCTGCGCGCCACGCCGTACGCGCTGCATATCCTGCTCGAGCTGCGCACGTGCAGCCGCTACGGCTTCCACTTGGTGGTCACCAACCCCAACCTGTTCTGGGGCATCCTCGAGCGCCACGACTTCGGCGTGGTCTTCCGTCATCGCGGCTACCGCGACTCGCTGCACGAGCAGCTCGCCCGGCTGAAGCACCACGAGCACCGGGTCAACGCGCTGGTCTGGTTCCAGAAATACCACTTCCTGCGGTTGGTGATCGGCGACATCTCCGAGAGCCTCGGCTTCAACGCCATCGTGTGCGAGCTCTCCGATCTCGCCGATGTGCTGATCGCCGCCGCGCTCGATCTCGCCGTCGACAAGCTCGCGCCGCGCTACGGCCGCGCGCAGACACCCTTCACCGTCTGCGCGCTGGGCAAGCTCGGCGCGCGCGAGCTCAACTACAGCAGCGATATCGACCTGCTGTTCCTCTACGGTGCCGACGGCAGCACCGTCGACGGCGAGCGCGAGCTCGAACATCACCCGTATTTTCTCCGCCTCGGCGCGGCGATCATTGAGATTCTCGGCGGCCATCACGACTCCGGCTGGCTCTACCGCGTCGACATGCGTCTGCGCCCCAATGGCGCGGCCGGCGAGCTGGCCAACTCGTTGCGCGCAGTGCGCGACTACTACTACACCATGGGCCGGGCCTGGGAGCGGCAGGCCCTGCTCAAGCTGCGGCCCTGCGCCGGCGCGATCGAGCTGGGCGAGGCGCTGCTCGACGAGCTGCGGCCATGGATGTTTCCGCAGGAGCAGCGCGACCAGGACCCGAGCGAGACCCGGTCGATGCGGTTGCGGATCGAGGAGCGCGCGCGTAGCGGCAATCTCAAGACCGGTGCTGGCGGCATCCGCGACATCGAGTTCCTTGCCCAATACTACCAGCTGCGCTTCGGCGGCCGGATCCCGGCATTGCGTCGCTGCGACACGCTCTCGGTGCTCGACGCCCTGCGTCGGGCCGGGGTGCTGTCGCAGCCGGCGGCCGACGCGCTGCAGCGTGATTACATCTGGCTGCGGATGATCGAGCATCGGCTGCAGATGTACGAGTCGCGCCAGGTGCACGACGTGCCCGACGACGCCACCCGCCGGCGCCACCTCGCCCGTTGCTGCGGCTACACCGGCGAAGACGCGGTCGCGCGCTTCGACGCCGAGCTCGCCGCGGTGCGCGAGCGGGTGCGCTCGCTCTCGCGCGAGCACTACCTCGATATCTCCGACGAGGAGGAGGCCTTCGGCTCGTTCCTCGCTGCGCCGGGGCTCGAAGCGGAGGCGGCCGTCGCCCTGCTGGACCCCTACGGCTTCGCCGATCCGGCCCGCGCGGCCGAGCGTTTGCGCATGCTCTCGCGCGAGCCGTTCTTCATCCTCTCGCAGAGCAAGACCGAGCTGGAGCTCGCCGCCCTTGCTCCCTCGTTGTGCATCCGCCTGGCCCGGACACCGGATCAGGACTACTCCCTGCATAACTTCACCCGCATCGCCGGGTCGGTCGGCAACCGCTCGCTGTTCTACCAGCGCCTGCGCCGCTGGCCGCGGCTGCTCGAGACCTTCGTCGAGCTCTGCGGCTGGGCCACCTTCATCGTCGGCGAGCTGGTGCGTCACGTCGGCTTGCCCGACGAGATGGTCGAGCGCATGCTGCTCTCGGGTTGGGAGGATGTCAACTACCGCGCCGAGGCCCAGGGCCTGGTCGCCGGGCTCGGCGACCCGACCGCGCCGTTGAGTTATCTCAAGGCGCGCGAATCGGCGACCATCGCGATCGAGGATCTGCATGGCGCCGGCCAGGCCCGGGTGACCCGACGGCTGACCCGCCTGGCCACGGCCTTGATCCAGGTTCTGCTCGACCGCTGCATCGAACGCCGCGTGGCGCGCTGGGGGGCGCCGGTGCAGCGCGACGGCGCGCCCTGCCGCTTCGCCGTGCTCGGGTTGGGCAAGCTCGGCTCGGGCGAGCTCGGTTACGCTTCAGATCTCGACGTCCTCTTCGTGCGCGAAGGCAACGGCTCTTGCGCGCGCAACGACGCGCGCGACGCCGAAGCCTTCTACGGGCGGGTTGCGCGGGATCTGATGGGCCTGGCCGGCGATTCCAAGCTCGCCGACATCGATCCGCGTCTGCGGCCCTGGGGCGAGCAGGGACAGCTCGTGGTCACCCTGACCACGCTGGAGCGCTACTGGGGCGATGCGCGCCCGCTCTGGGAACGGATGGCGATGACCCGGGTGGCGCCGATCGCTGGCGACCCGGATCTGGGCCAGCGGGCCGCGGATCTGATCCGCGCGGCGGCGCTGCAGGCGCCGGTGCCGGAGGACGCGGCGCAGCAGGTGCGCGCCATGCGTGGGCGCCTGGAAGGAAGCGTCGCCGGCCGCGACCACGTCAAACGCGGGCCCGGCGGCTATGTCGACCTCGAATTCCTCGCCCATTACTGCTGCCTGGGCCTCGATCCGACACAGTTGCCGGCCGGCGCCTCGATCGCAGCGACCATCGCGCGATTGGGCCAGTTGGGCATCCTGTCCACCCTCGCGGTCAAGGAATGCTGCGGCGCGCTACGGGTGTTGCGCGGGCTCGAAGCGCGCATGCGTCTTGACGCCGGTCACGCCATCAGCCACCTGCCGACCGAAACCGGTGCGCGTGCCCGTCTGGCCCGGGTGGCCGGCTACCCCGACCTGGCGAGCATGGATCGCGAACTGCATCTGGCGCGGGAACGGGCGCGGGCGTGGTTCGACCGCCTGGTGCGGTGAGCCACGCCAATGGCCGGCGGGTCGCGTCCAGGCCGTCGATCGGTGCTGGCGGAAGTCGGTTGTCCGGTCGGCCGCGCTGGGGCGCGTTTTCGCTTCTGCATGGCGAACACGTCCCGCGTTGGGCGCCGGCCTCTGCGCGGCCCGTCGTACCGCCAGCCATCGGCCCGGCCCGTCGATCGGTGTTCCGGCGATCGGATGCCGGTCGCGGTTCAGCTCTTGTGCGTCGGGTGGAGGATCACGCCGTTGAGGCGGGTGCCTTCGAGCCGTTCGGCGACTGCGGCGATGCGGTCTGCGGGCAGGCCGACCAGGGCGTAGGTGTTCTTGATGTTGATCTGGCCGACCTTGCCGGCTTCGGCGCGGTTGAGCACCTTGTCGAGCTGGCGGGCGGTGAGGCCGTGGTTGCGGCCGACGTTGATCCGCAGCCAGACGAAGGGGGCCGGTGCCGGGCGCTCGGGGTGGCGGATCTGGGTCGGCCCGAGGTGCTCGAGTCGGGTACGGGCGTCGCGGCCGACCTCGGCGACCACATCGATCAGAGCTTCGCCATGGTCGATGTGGATGTTGTCGACCTGTTCGGGCTCCAGGCCCGAGGCCTGGAGCAGGCCACCGGGGGTGATACTCGCGGGGTCGGAGAGCAACAGGTGGATACGGACGTGGCCCTGTTTGAGGGCGGGAAGCGACGGCATGGCGCGACGCTAGCCCGGCCCGGGGGGCGATCAACGCCCGCCGTGAGCCAGGACCGCGGGCGTGGCCCCAGGTGCGGCCGTGGCAGGGCCTGCTTGCCAGCCGCACGGGGACTTCCAGCATAGGGCGCCCGGAAGGAGATCCTCATGCCCTGCCTGCTCGGACTCGACGTCGGTTCATCCTCGATCAAAGCCTCGCTGGTGGATGTGGAGACCGGCGCCACCATGGCCGCGGCCACCTCGCCGAATACCGAGCTGCCCATCGCCGCGCCCCGGCCGGGCTGGGCCGAGCAGGATCCAGCGTCCTGGTGGGAGCACGCGGCCAACGCCACGCGCGAGGTGCTGGCGACGGCCGATGTCGGCGCGAGCGAGGTCAAGGCGGTGGGGATTGCTTACCAGATGCACGGTCTGGTCTGCGTGGATCGCAACGGCGAGGCGCTGCGTCCGGCGATCATCTGGTGCGACAGCCGCGCGGTCGAGATCGGCAACGCCGCCGCCGCGGCGCTCGGCGATGAGGTCTGCAGTCAGCGCCTGCTCAACTCGCCGGGGAATTTCACCGCCTCGAAACTCAAGTGGGTCAAGGACAACGAGCCCGAGGTCTTCGCCGCCATCGATACGGTGATGCTGCCGGGCGACTACCTCGCCATGCGGTTGACCGGCACCGCGGCGACCACCGCCTCGGGCCTGTCCGAGGGGGTGCTGTGGGATTTCCAGGCGGATGGTCCCGCGACCATGGTGCTCGACCATTACGGCATCCCCCACGAGCTCCTGGCGCCGCTGGTGCCGACCTTCGGCGTCCAGGGCGAGCTCACCGCCGCCGCGGCGGAGGCCTTCGGGCTGGCTGCCGGGACGCCGGTGAGCTATCGCGGCGGCGACCAGCCGAACAACGCGCTCTCGCTGGGCGTGCTCCAGCCGGGCGAGGTCGCCGCCACCGCCGGGACATCGGGCGTGGTCTACGGGGTCACCGATCAGCGGGCCTGCGATCCGCAATCGCGGGTGAACACCTTCGTCCACCTCAATCATCGTGCCGAGGCTCCGCGCTATGGAGTGCTGCTGTGCATCAACGGCACCGGCATCCTCAACAGCTGGCTCAAGCGCGAGGTGGTCGGTACCAGCCTGAGCTACAAGCAGATGGACGCGCTCGCCGCCGAGGCCCCGGTGGGGAGCGATGGTCTGGTGCTGCTGCCTTACGGCAACGGCGCCGAGCGGACCCTGGGCAACCGCGAGCTCGGCGGCACCTGGGCCAACATCAACTTCAATATCCACGGTCGGGCCCACTACCTGCGCGCGGCGCAGGAAGGCATCGTCTTCGCCATGAAGTACGGGCTCGATGTGATGGCCGGGGCCGGGGTGCCGATCAACAATGTTCGCGCCGGCCACGGCAACATGTTCATCAGCCCGGTGTTCCAACAGGCCTTCGCCACCACCGCCGGGGCCACGCTGGAGCTCTACGACTGCGACGGGGCCCAGGGCGCGGCGCGCGGCGCCGGGCTCGGCGCCGGGATCTTCGCCGACGAGGCCGCGGCGATGGTCGGACTGGAGCGCAAGCAGGTGGTCGAGCCGGACCCGGCCCAGGCCCAGGCCTACGCCGATGCTTTCGGCGCCTGGCGCGGCGTGCTCGACCGGTTGCTCTGAGCCGCAGCCGGTAGGGCGCCCGGGCCGCTTCGCTTAGCGGCGCACGCACAGGGCCAGGGCTGGCACGCTGTCGAGATCGGCGAGCAGAGCCTTGGCTCGCAGACCCTCAGTGGTGCAACAGTGGCGCAGCAGCGCGGTCCACCGCGCACAGGCGGCGTCGGCTTCGGCGTTCGGCGCGGCGGCCAGCGCCAGCAAGGTCTCGCCGGGCGCGAGTTGGGTCGTGACCGGCGCGTCGGCATCAGGCTTGACCCGGCGGAGCACGGTGGAGCCGGCCGGTGCGGCGATCAGCAGGTCTGCGGTGTTCCGCGCCCAGGCCGTGACGCCGCCGGCGCCGTCGAGATGGAGGCAGCAGGCCGAGCCGCAGGTGGCCGCCAGCGCATCCACCAGCGCCGCGTGGTCGCCGCCGGCGGCTTCGAGCCGGGCCTGCAGATCCGGGGGGTCCTCGCTGGTCGCCGCCGCCCGCGGATCGACCAACAGCAGGTCCACGCCGCGTTCACGGCAGGCCTGATGGACCGCCGGGGTCGCGAACTGGGGCTGCCGGGCGCTGGCGACGATCCAGCGGAGTTGCTGCAGTCGCTCGCGGGGGTCGTCGCAGAGGGCCGGCGCTGCCGGCGGTGTACTGGCTTCTGTCGGTGGCGGGGCCGAGGCCTGGGCGCGTTCGGCGCGCTGGGCCTGGAGTTTGCGGTCCGCGTCGTCGAGGATCCCCTCGAGGATGTTCAGTTCCTTGATCCGTTCGCCGGCCGTGTCGTCCATCTGCGCCAGGGCCAGCGCCATCCGGTCGAGCACGCTGTCGTCGAGCTTGGCCCCGGGCGGCTTGACGTTCTTGACGAAACGGCCGGTATAGGGATTGAGCCAGTAGCCGTTGTCGAGGAACAGGCGGAAGCGGCGTTCGGTGGTGATCTGTTCGCGGATGTGGCGGCGCCATTTGATCTGTGCCACTTCGACCCGGCCCATCGGTTGCGGGCGTTTGCGCCAGGGCCTGTGCTCCATCAGCCAGGTGAAGGCGTCCTCGAGCCAATCGAAGGCGGCGTCTACCTGGGTGCCGGTGAAGGGATCGTACCAGTAGAGCCCGTCAGGGCTGGCGACGCGGAAGGCCGGGTCCTGCTGCAGATGCTCGCGCAGCTTCGGCGGCGTCCAGCCACGATCGCGGCGGGGCGGCGGCGCAGCGGGCTGGGGAGCGGCATCGGCGGCGGGGCCGCCACGTCGTCGGGAGCGCATGTCGGATCATCGTCGCTGGCGTGGCGCACGCAGCGTCGGCGAGGCCTGGCGAACGGGGGTGTCATACACGCTCGGGGCGGCTGGTGCGCTCGCGTTCGTGGTCGTGGGGGGCGTGGAAGCCGTCGCGGCGGTCGAGCGGATGCGCCGGCAGCCTGCGTTTCGCCCAGGTATTTAAGCAATAGCATTCACATCTGTTCCTCCGGTGTCGGTGCGACGGGGGCCGGCCAGCGGGCAGCAGACGCTGCACCACACCGGGCATGTGCGGTGCAGAGCCGTCTGAATCGGGCGATCGGGCGCTTCCTGTGCATCAGTCGGTGAGGCAGGCTGCCGCCAGCCCGCCGATTGCCTGTAACAACGCTTGGTGGTTGGGGGTCAATGGGTATCTATCATCAGATCCTGCAACCCCTCCGGAGTCCTTGTATGCCCAAACCAGCCAGCACAGCCATGGCGACGGCCCTCAGCCTCGTCCTCGGTGCGCCGGCCTTCGCCGCCGACGCCTTCATCGAGGATGGTGGTTTGGTCGTCATGGAGGTCGAGAACCACACCGGCAACGCCCCCGGTAGCAACGATGCCGCCTCGAGCAGCTGGACCGCTACCACGGCCCACGCCGGCTACAGTGGCTCGGCCGCCTACGAAGCGACCCCCAATGCCGGGGTCAACGCTGGCGATAGCACCGACGGTCCGCGTCTCGACTACACCGTCGATTTCACCACCACCGGCACCTATTACGTCTGGGTCCGGATGATCGGCTCGTCGAGCACCGACGATTCGCTCCATGCCGGCCTCGACGGTTCGCCGGCCAGCTACGGCCGCTATGGCATGACCGACAACGGCGGCTCCTGGCACTGGGAGCAGAAGGCCGGTGGCAACAATGTGCAGATCGACGTCACCAGCCCTGGCGAACACACCTTCAGCATCTGGATGCGCGAGGATGGGACCATCATCGACAAGGTGGTCCTGACCACCGACTCCGGCTACTCGCCCAGCGGCACCGGACCGGCCGAGAGCGAGTTCGGCGGCGGTACCAACGTCGCGCCGACGGCCGACGCCGGCGCCGATCAGACGGTGACCGACACGGACGACAGCGGCAGCGAGAGCGTGAGCCTGGACGGCTCTGGCTCGAGCGACAGCGACGGCTCGATCGCGAGCTACAGCTGGAGCGCGGGGGGCAGCGAGATCGCCACCGGCGCGACGCCGAGCGTCGATCTGGCGGTCGGTACCCACACCATCGACCTGACGGTGACCGACAACGAGGGCGCGACCGCGACCGACAGCGTGACCATCACCGTCGACGCCGCGACCGTCGGCCTGCCCAGCCCCTGGGAGAACGGCGATGTCGGCAACGTTTCCGCCGCCGGTTCCGCCGCCTACAGCGCTGGCACCTTCACCGTCCAGGGCTCGGGCAACGACATCTGGAATCAGGCCGACGAATTCCACTTCACGTACCAGGAGCTCAGCGGCGACGGCACGATCACCGCGCGCGTGGAGAGCCTGACCAACACCGACAAGTGGGCCAAGGCGGGCGTGATGTTCCGCGCCTCGCTCGCTGCCGATAGCACCCATGCGACGATGGTCCAGACCAGCCGCAACGGCATGTCCTTCCAACGTCGCACCAGCACCGGCGCCTCCTCTGACCACGACACCACCGGCGGCCTCGATGCCCCGGGTTGGGTCCGCGTCGTGCGCGCCGGAGACACCTTCACCGGTTACTACAGCGAAGACGGCGCGAGCTGGACCGAGGCCGGTAGCGTGACCATCGCCATGAG
>JBEPXK010000063.1:0-12032 GCA_041641915.1 Planctomycetota bacterium | reverse complement strand
GTATGCAGGCCGGCGGCGGCTGGGCCGGCTGCGGACGCCGTGCCTGTGGCTGGGTCGCCGGAGGCGCTGGCTGCGGCGCGCCGCCTGCCGGACGCGGTTGCGCCTGAGACGGCGTACGGGTCACCCGCGAAGAGCCCTGCCCCCGGCTTCCGCCCTGCGAGGCACCGCCGCCGCGTTGGCCCGAACCGGGCGTGACGATCCGCCGGCTGCGCCGACGGGTGGTGTCACGACGCGCTGTCTCTTCGCGCGTCTCTTCTTTCTTCTTCTTCTTGCCGAACAGGCCCATGGGCGAAACTCCTGGCGATCCCCGCGCGCATCCATCACAAGTTCGCACACACAGGGGACATGCTGTGGTGACTGTAGACCCGATCAGCATCACCAACAACGCGACCGGCGCAAGACGCAAGCGATCCCGTATCACACTCAGGCAACCATCTCCGTGGTTGACATTGACCACCGACGCGAAGGCTGGAGCCTGCTTGACACCAAGGGTTTCCGAGCTTCTGCTGGACGCCCACGATTGTCACGGCCCGGCGGGTCATTACAGTTCGTGAAGCGGAGAGCCACGATGGCAGTCCTGAACTTCGAAATCAAATCCGTCTCCCTGCCCAGCGGCGAAGAGGCCAAGGCCGTCTTCCTCAGTGGCAGCATCGACGCGAGCACGAACCAGACTTTCGAAGGCCGGCTCCAAGACATCCTCTCGTCGGGCACCAACAAGGTCCTGTTGGTCCTGACCAATGTCAAATACATCAACTCCACCGGTCTCGGCACCATCGTCAAGTGCGTCGACACCTTCCGCGAGCAGAACGGTGACATCAAGCTGGTCGGCGTGCCGACCAAGGTCATCGCGCTGTTCGAGATGCTCGGCCTGCTCGCGCTGTTCGAAACCCACGAGACGATCGAGGAAGCGGTGGCCAGCTTTGGCGCCGCGGCCGAGGAGCCCGAGGCCGAAACGCCGGCGATCCAGTTCCCGATCCAGTTCAAGCACCCCTACAGCGGCATGGGCCTGAACGTCAGCCAGCCCGGCCGTTTCAAGGATCCGCGCAGCGGCGACTACTTCAGCGTCGACGCGAACGGCACCATCGAATTCTACGAGATGAGCAAGACGCGGATCGTCGACGTCAAGCTGCCGGCCGATCCGCAGTTCTCCCAGGGCCTGATCGCCCTGGCGACCTCGCTGGCTGGCGCGGCCGGGGTCGACGCCGAGACCATCCCCGATATCCAACGCGCGGTCGATGAGATCTGCAGCCTGATCGCCAAGAACACCGAAGACAAGAACCAGACCTGCAACTGGCTGCTGGTCGGCGAGAAGAACCGGATCCAGATCGGCGTGGTCAGCTACAGCAACGCGCTGAACATCAGCATGGACGACCCGGCGATCCAGATCATCAAGCAGTCGATGAGCGAGGTGAAGCACATGGTGCTGCCGACGCGCGGCTACCTGCTCGCCCTGGTCAAGAACTTCGGCTGACCCCGCCTTCAGCCCCTTCGCGCCCGTCGGCGCCGGACCGCGCCCTCGCGTGCATTCCACCCATCAGCGTTTCATGGACATGGCTCTGCGTCAGGCCCAGACCGCCGCCGAAGAGGGCGAGGTCCCGGTCGGCGCGGTAATCGCGCACGCCGGATCGGTCGTCGGCCGCGGCCGCAACGCCTGCGAACGCCTCCAGGATCCCACCGCCCACGCCGAGATGCTGGCGATCACCGCCGCGAGCGAGACCCTGGGCAGCTGGCGGCTGGAGCATTGCACGCTCTACTGCACGCTCGAGCCCTGCCCGATGTGCATGGGCGCCTGCCTCAACGCCCGCATCGCGCGCGTCGTCTACGCTGCGCGCGAACCCAAGGCCGGCGCCTGCGGCAGCGTGGTCGACCTCGCCGCACCGCCCGGCTTCAACCACGCCCTCGAGGTGATCGGCGGGGTCGGCGAACAGCGTGCGGCCTGGATAATGAAGGAGTTTTTCGCCGCCATGCGTCAGCGCAACAAGCGCAAGCGCGAGCTCGGCGACTGACCCTCGGGCATGGCAGCAGCGGCCGACACTCCCCTGCGCTTCCTGCCTGGCATCGGCCCCAAGCGCGCCGCCGCCTTCGCCGCCGCCGGCCTGCATACCGTCTGGGACCTGCTGCACCACGTGCCCCGCTGCGCCGGCGAGGCACCCGCCGAACTCGCCGCGGGCCCCCTCCCGCGCAACGCGATGCTCCAGGTCCGTGGACGGGTCGAACGCGTGGGCCTGCGCCACATCGGCCGGCGCCGCAGCGTGGTCGAAGCCAGATTGCTACGCGAGGACGCCACCCCCTTCACCGCCCGGTTCTTCAACGCCACCTATCTGCGCGAACGCCTGATCGTTGGCGAGTGGTATCTGTTCGAGGGCCGCAGCGATCGACGCCAGGCGGCCACCCTCAACCATCCCCGGTTCACCCATCTCGCCCGTGGCGCCGCCGACCCGACCGCCGCGCGCTCCGGCTGCGACCTCGCCTACCGCCTGCCCCCGGGCATCGGCGAGGCCGCGCTGCGCCGCGCGATCGACCACGCCCTGGAGCACCACCTCACCACGATCGACGACCCGGCCGGGGCGATGGCCCCAGCGGCGTATCACCAGTTGCTGCTGCAACTGCACCGCCCCGAGCGCCGCGACGCACACGAAGCCGCGCGCGCGGCGGTCGCCCAGCGCGAACTGCTCGCGCTGGCCTGGCTGTTGCAGACCCGGCGCTCGCGGGTGACCGGGCGTCCGGGCCGCGCCTGGCGCTGGAACGCGCTGATCCACGAGCACGCCCTGGCCCGCCTGCCCTTCCGTCTGACCCCGGGCCAGCACCAGGCTTGCGCCCAGATCCGGCATGACCTCCAGGCGGCGGCGCCGATGTACCGCCTGCTGCAGGGCGATGTCGGCAGTGGCAAGACCGCCCTTGCGCTGCTGGCCTGCCTGGCGGTGATCGCCGACGGCGCCCAGGCGCTGTTCCTCGCTCCGACCGCGGTCCTGGCGCAGCAACACCACGATTTCTGCCACGCCTGCCTCGCCGGCAGCCGGGTATCGCTCGGCCTGCTCACCGGCGGTACGCCGCCGGCGCAGCGGGAACGGCTGCTCGCCCGCCTCGCCGCCGGCGAACTCGATCTGCTCATCGGTACCCACACCCTGCTCGAAGACCGGGTCCGCACCGCCGAGCTCGGACTCGCGGTGATCGACGAACAACACAAGTTCGGCGTCGCGCAGCGCTCGCGGCTGGTGGCCAAGGCCGACGACGCGGCGGCGAAGCAGGTCGATCTGCTGGTGCTCACCGCCACACCGATCCCCCGCACCCTGGCGTTGACCTTGTTCGGCGATCTGGCGGTGAGCAGCATCACCGGCCGGCCGCCGGGGCGCCGTGGAGTCGATACCCACTGCGCGCGCTACAGCCTCCCAGCGCTGGAGACAGCGATCGCCGAGGCCCTGGCCGCCGATGGGCGTGCCTTCGTGGTCACCGCGCTGGTCGAGGGCAGCGAACGGGTGGAGGCGGTCGATGCCGTCACCCTGGCCCAAGCGCTGGCCCAGCGCTTCGATCCCGCGGAGGTCGGCCTGCTGCACGGCGCGCTGAGCGAGACCGACAAGCTCGCGCAACTCGCCGCGTTCAAGGCGGGCACCACGCGCATCCTGGTGGCGACCACCGTGATCGAGGTCGGCGTCGACGTGCCAGAGGCCAATCTGATGGCGGTGTGCGACGCCGAGCGCTTCGGCCTGGCCCAGCTGCATCAGCTGCGCGGGCGGATCGGCCGCGGCCGCCTCCCCGGACGCTGCCTGCTGCTCTACCGTCACCGCGACCGGGCCCAGCGCCTCGAGGTGCTGGCGCAGACCGGCGACGGCCTGCGGGTCGCCGAGGCCGATCTCGCTGACCGTGGCCCGGGCGAGTTCCTCGGCACCCGCCAGCACGGCCTGCCGACGCTCGCGGTCGCCGATCTCGAGCGCGACGCCCAGCTGCTGCAGACCGCCCACGATCAGGTCCGCGCGGCCATCGCCGCCGGGCAGCCCATGCCCGGCGGCCTCGCGCGCTTCCTTCCCGAGGCCCACCGCGCCGAGCTGTTGCGCGGCGGCTGAAACGGCGATCCCCGCTCGTGTTATGCACGGCGGAAGGATCCATCATGCCCCCGACGTTCATCCGTGCCCTGCTTCCCGCCGCCTGTCTTCTCGGTCTGATCGGTGGGTCCGCCGTCACCGCGGAGGACAGCGCCGCGCCGATCGATTGGCGGCCTTCGCTCGCCACCCTGTGGGGCGGCAGCGGCGACCAGGAATTCCGCGCCGCCGCCGCGAACGATGACGGCATCGTGCTCTTCGGCGGCGACGCCAGCAGCGAGCAATGGCCGGCGCTGCGTCATTACGTGGTCGGGCAGGGATCCGGCCTGCTGGTACGCTACGATACGCTGCTGGGCAAGACCCTGAGCACCACCACCTTCCCCGGGACCATCACCGCGCTGGCGATCGACACCGACGGCAGCGTGTTCGTCGCAGCGGGGCAGCTCTACAAGCTCGACGCCGGCTGCGGCGAGGTGCTGTGGCAGGGCGGACCCGGCGGCAGCCGGATCTGCCCCGACGGCGAGGGCGGCGCCTGGATCAAGGCCGGCAAGCAGGCGGTACGCGTCGGCGAGGGCGGCGCCGTGCTCGGCACCATCAAGGGCGGCAAGGACATCGCGGTCGACCCCTACGGCAAGCGGGTCTTCACCTGCGGGTTCCATTGCGGCCGTGGCGGCGGCAACCCGGTGCACATCCCCAACGTCAAGGCCTGGTCCTATTCGGGCGAGAAGCTCTGGCACATGTACGAATACTCCGGCGAACAGCTGAACTCCGTGGGCGACATGGCCGACAGCCACCCCAAGCGGCTGTACTTCGGCCCCGACAAGAAGCTGTACATGTTCGGCGACAGCGACGGTGGCAACACCGCCTACCGCCACCATCCCTACAATCTCGGCGAGTCGCTCAAGGCCGAACTCGGTGGCACGCCCTTCACCCAGATGTGGCTCGCCTTCCGCTCCAACCGCATGCTGTTCGCCTGCCGGATCGATCCGGACACCGGCAACGTCGAACGCGGCTCCTTCTTCTATGGCACCTACCACAACGAAGAGAAGGACCGCAAGGAGATCGGCGACGCGCAGGCCAAAGACATCTACGTCGACGGCGATGGCCGGATCTACCTCACCGGCCTGATGAACTGCAACATCCCCTGGACCGACGACGCCATCCACCAGGAGGCGGCCCCGATCGACCGCAGCGGCTACTGGAACAACCCGGCCAGCACCGAAGAGATGTACCTCGCGGTGTTCGGCAAGGATTTCCGCACCCTGGAATACTGCACCGGGCTCAACCAGGGCTCCTCGAGCGAGTACTCCTCGGTCGGCAAGGCCATCTCCGGCGGCGGCAAGGGCGTGGTGGTGGTCGGGTACATGAAGACGCCGGCGAGCGGGGCAAGCGACGCCGCGAGCACCGCCTACCTCCACAAGCCGGTCCAGGACGGCTACGGCGGCGGCAAAGACGCCTACGTCGCCATTTTCTCGGCCGGCCAACCGCCGACCGACACCCGCGCGCTGATGCAGACCACCATCACCCGCCTGTTCCCCAACGGCGACCCCGCGCTGCTCGATCGCATCGCCAAGGCCGAATCCTTCACCACGCTGATCGGCGAGTTGGCCGGCGGCGACGCCGAGGAGCAGCAGATGGCCGACGCGTTGACCGAGATCGGCCAGGGCCTGCTCGCCAGCGCGCGCGAGAGCGAACGTGACGCACCGGTGACCACCATCGCCTGCTATCGCAGCCTGGCCGACAAGTGGCAGGGCACCCCGGTCGGAAAGCAGGCCGGCGAGCGCATCGCCGGCCTCAAGGCCGACGCCGAGTGGCAGACCCTGCTGGAGATCGACCAGCTGCGCACCAGCGTGCTCCAGCTCGAACAGGAGCTCGAGATGCCGGAGCGCGCCAACGAGGCAGCCTGGTACGACCGGCAGTACTACCGCACGAACCGTCGCGTGCTCAACGAGATGCAGGACGCGGCCGAAGAACTGCAGCAGGACCACCCGGACGCGGCCCACACGGCCGAAGCGCTCGCCGCCTGCAACCGCTACTGCATCCCCGTCGGTCGCCGCGGCGCGAAGCTGCTCGAGGCGCTCGAGCTCGCCTTCGACGCGGCCAAGCGCCTACGCGCCCCCCGCAAGGGCGAACCCGTCTATGACAACAAGGACTTCTACGCCGCCAACCGCGAACCGCTCGACACCATCCAGAACATCGCCAAGGCGATGCACAAGGAAGCCCCCAACAGCGGCTTCACCCGCCGGGTGGTCAAGCTGGCCAAACGCTTCGCGATCCCGCTCGAGAAGTAACCGTCACGCCACCAGACCGCCGTCGGCGCGCTCACCAGGCTTGTCAGCGAAGCTACCCGGCGCGGCGTGAAGTGGATCGCGGAGAAGACCCGGATCCATCGCGACCGCCGCGGACGCTACCCGCCCGCTGTCGATCCGGCGCTCGGGTAGCGCAAATACCACATCAAGGCACGCCGTTGCGTCGCGAACATCGCTGACGGCCGGCGAGTCGTGGGCCCCAGGGTGCTCATGCCCCGTTTTGTGGCCTCAGAGGCCTGAATCGGGTGCGAAATCCGTCAATTGCCACTGATGGCCGGCAAATCGGCGCCAGCCAGCGCCGATGAAAAGCGGCTGTGCGCACGTTTCTCTGATAATAGAGCGTCCTGGGTTTTTTCCTGTCTCAGCGCGACCCTGGCGCCCTTCCAGGCCGCGCTGAGCGCGCAGAATTTGCTAGAATCCCGGACACCGATGGCCTGGGGCGAAGATGCCTGTTTCCATCTGTATTGCCTAGGAAAGGTGCCTGTCCCCATCTGTTTCCTGCCAGGGAAAGATGCCTGTCCCCATCTGTTTCCATCCCCATTCGCCCAATTGCCTCAGGCAGGGGCGAAGGTGCCTGTCCCCATCTGTCTGTTCGATCTCGTAATTCGGATCATTTGGGTCCGGGACGTACTTGTACTTGTCCGTCCTTTCGGAGGGCGTTGTCGCTTGTCATGGGAGTTTCCTGACGCAGAGCAGGAGGCGGCAGCCAAGGTAGATCTGCCCTTATCGGTTGTATTTGGGCGTCCTGGGCCAGCGCTAGGGCAGCCAAGATGGGTGCCACAGCATGTTTTCGTCCAGAGGGAGGAATGAACTCAAATGCAGCCCGTAACCTTCCAAGAGCCTGACGATATTGTGTGTCGATGTCATCAAAAACACGATGGCGTGCTACGAGTTGGGCATGTGCAGCAATGTTTGCCTCGTACTCCCGTCTCTTCTGCTGGTCTTGAATGACCTCCGGGGAAACTCCTGATGGCAGCTGAACACCATCAGGAAGAGGGGCAGATAAAGGGATGGGTCGCCGCATGTCAGCCAGAAGTTGAGCGTGACGGGAATGGATAAACATTACCGCCAAGAGACTGTCGGAGAGTGCACTTGTATAGGTGAAGTCCACCGCGCCAGAATTGGCTTGAAAATTTGGAAGAGTCTCAACCGCCGCGCCCAAGATGGCGACCCGCATGCGAATGGCCTGCATCTCTTCTTGCTCAGCACAGGGGGTGTAAATTGCATTATTTAGGCAGGCGTGCCTAAGGTTGATCTGCTCTGGGTAAGCCTCAGTGAGCCAAGTGCGTGTGATTTCCGCAGCGCGGGTCGCTTCCGCCATCGATTCTGTCTGGCATACCCACTGGGAGATTGCTGCAGGCAACTCCATCGCGGGGGCTTCGTTAAAGGCATCCCGCAGCTCAGCAGTCAATTCAACGCCTTGAATGGAGGTGGTGGCGGCAATGAGTATGGCAATTGTCAGACGCATCATGATCTAGGGTGTCCTCGTGCGGGTAGCTCCGCCCTTTGCAGTGGCCTCCTCTCCAGTTGCGTCTGCCATGATTTGCGAACGGTTTGGAACGGGAAATTGAGTACCAGAGCCAGTGCCGCCAGTCACCTTGTATCGCCAAGGAATCCCAGCACCCCATCCAAAAGTTCCAGCTGAAAAAGGTGGATCGGTTCCAGGCGGCACTGTCCCAATCGAGTCATGAAATCCTCCGTTGCTTGAATTCACAGAAACCCACGGACTTATTGTATGCGTCAAGCCGTTCCAGCCCAGCCCAAGGTAATATCCAGTGGCAATTGATGTTTCAGGGAAAGGTGCCTGTCCCCATCTGTTTGCCCCATCCGCTCAGGGAAAGGTGCCTGTCCCCATCTGTTTGCCCCATCTGCTCGCCATTCGGCTGCTGGTCCTACTCGCCGGCATCTTCGGTCGCCGGGGGCAGGGATTCGCGCCAGTCGATGATGGTGGCGAGTGATTCGCCGCTGGCATCGAGGATGAACAGGCTGCGGCCGTCGGCGGCGAAGTGGACGCTGCAGGCCAGACACGGCAGTTGCGCTATGGGTACGCAGCGTTCCAGGTCGTATACGCACGAACCGCTGGCGGCGTATCGGCCATCCGGGCTCACGGCCACGATGCGGTCCAGCCACATGAGGAAGCCGTGCTCCTCCATGCTCAGGCCGCGCAGTTCCTGCCATTGGGGGTTCGGAGGCAACACCTGTTCGGTGGTCAGCCCGCGGCGCGTGGCCTTGATCAGGCGCCGGCAGAAGATCACGCGGTCGTGGCCGACAGGTATCGGCGGATGGGGGGCCGATCCGGCACGCAGCAAGGCCTGCAGGTCGTACACGCCGGTGGGCGCCTCCTGGAACAGGCGTTGGTTTGCCGTGTTGATGAAGATCGAGAGTTGGTGCATGGCCTCGATCCGATTGGGCGCCTGGTTCGCCCGAGACCGTCCATGCAGGCCCTTGCGGACGGTCGATGTCAGGTCCTCCGCGTCGACCGCCCGTAGCTCGAGCGTGGATCCCCGCGATTGTAGCAAGAATGCGTATTCGTCGCCCCCGGTGAGCGCCAGGGCCTCGGTGTCGCCGAAGCGGAACAAGGCCTCTGTCAATCCGTCCTCGAGCCGACGGGTATCGAGGAACACGAGCGGCGCATTGTCGGTGACCACGGCCATCATCTCGGTGTCGCCTTCGAGGCCGACCAGTGAATGGCCGCGTGCGAGGCCGTCATGCCGATAGTGCTCTTCCACGGCGAAAGGGGAGAGTCGCACCGTGCTGAGCCGGCCCGCGCCGGGGCACAACACCCAGGCGCGGCGAGCGTCTTTGTCGATGGCCACGTCGGCGATGGGGTTGTCGAGCGCGAGGGTGGCGCGTGTCTTGTTGGCTGCCGTGTCGAACAGACTCAGAGTTCCGGTGGCCCCATGCACCAGCAGCAGCGTGTCGCCATTTACAAGGTGGATGTCGCTGAGGGCTTCGGCAAAAACGCAGGTCCGGTCGGGGCGGAAATTCAGCCCGCGCCGGGCGATGGAGTCGGCCGGTGCATTTGTGCGCTCCCAATCGGCGAGGTCACCGCTGATGGCGTATCCTCTGCGCTCGCTGTTGCGCAAGAAGCCCTGGACCATGCGCATGGTCAGGGCGAACCCCATCGCTTCGACGTTGACCCCCTTGCTGGTGATGACCCCGAGCGCCTTGCCCGAGGAGTCGACCAGCGGGCCGCCGCTGTTGCCCGGATTGATCGAGGCCGTGAACTGCAGCAGCTCGACTCCGCCGTTGCGGCGCAGGTTGCTTGACACGATCCCCTTGGTGGCCGTATGGGTGAGCAGCTCCTGGCCGAGGCTCGGATTGCCCACCGCGTACACGGTCTCGCCGATCCTGACCCGGGTTTGCGTATCGACGATCGGCCGTGCCGCCAATTCGGGATAGCCGCCATCGCGGTCTACCGCGGGCGGTGGTTCCGGCGGCAGTTGGATCAGCGCCAGGTCCACGTCCGGATCGGCGGCGATGAGCTTGGCGCCGGGGATCTCGATGAGTTCGTCGCCCTCGCGCGCGGGCATGTAGACGTGCAGTTCGCTCGAACAGCGGATCACGTGGTAGTTGGAGAGGGCGCGGCCCCGGCGATCGAACACGAAACCGGACCCCGCCCCCACATCGGTATGGATGACCAACGTGGCCTTCTTCACCGCTGCGATCACCTGACGCGGATCCAACTCGGCCTCCGCGCGCTCGATCTCGTCGGTGAACTCGGCCACGGCCTGTCCGACCGCAGCCAGACGTTTCCGCTGTTCGGCGAGGCGCTGCTGGGCAGTGGCCAGTTCACGGTCCGACACCTCGATCTGAGCGCGCAGGCGCGCGGCCTCATCGGCGAGATCGCTCGCCACGAGCTGCGCGGCCGCGACTTCTTGGTCGAGATCGGGAGTGGCCGTACGCGCGGACTCCAGATCCCTCTCGAGCCCGGCCAAGCGTGCCTTGATCTCGCCCAGACGGCGGCGCTCGCTGGACACCTCGGCCTCATCGTAGGGCGATCCCGCCCAGAGGCCCAGGCCCACCAGCATGCACACGGCGCCCAGGGCGATCAGCGCCCAGGCGATCAGAGTGACGGAACCGTTGGCCGCGGTGGGGGCCGCGTGTTCGGCGTCGGCTGAGCGCGCCTCGGGATCGCTGGGTGCGGCGCTTTTGCTCTGGCGGCCACGCTGCGGCCCATGCGGGCGCCGCGGCGCCGGAGGTCGGGCGCCGCTGGCGGCCGATACACCGCCAGCGGCGGATGGCGCAGGGGCCGCTCTCGCTCCGCCGGCCGTCGGATCCTTTGCCCGTAGCCGCAGCGCGGCACCGCAGTCCGGGCAAGCGTAGACTCCCGGCGCCGCGGGGATGGTGAATCCGGTCCCGCACTTGCACCGCACCGTGCGTTGGCTGCTCATGGTCCTGCCCCTGTGCCGGTGGCATGTTCGAAGTCGGCGATCACCGCTTGGAGGGTCGCCGCTGGGATGAGGAAGGCGGTGCGCTCGAGTCGATCGCCCTGTGCGACGTGCATGCCCATCACCACCCCGTCGGCGTCGAGCACCGGTCCGCCGTCGGCGCCGGGGTTGGACGGCAGGTCGGTCTGGAGCAGGGCGCTGCCGGCGCCCTCGCGGACGCCGGTGACGGTGCCGGCGAAGGCGCTGTGCTCCATCACCCCGCCCTGGCCGGCGACCACCGTGGCCACGAGATAGACCGCATCCCCCGGGCTGACGGGCATCTCTCGTCCGAGTCTGGGCACGTCCACGCGCAGGCCGCCGCGACGGATGCGCAGCACCGCCACGCCGGCGGCGGGGTCGACGTGATCGACGCGCAGGGGTACCAGTACCTGTTGGATGACGTCGCGGTGGGTCTTGGCCGTCATCTTGCCGATGGTTTCCTGGCCCGGTCGCAGCCGACCGGCAACGGTCAGGAACACCGGACCCCGGGCGCTGTCCACCAGGAAGCACGAGCCGATCTGGGCATCGCCATCGAGCAGGGAACCGACCACCTGCCGGCCCAGAGCCAGGGCTCGGCCGACGCGAGCCTGTTTCTTCTGCTCCGAGAGCCGGCGTTGGCGGGTTTCGGCCGCACGTTCGTTGGTGGCGTCGACCACCCGTCGCATCGAGATCTCGTTGCGTTCGAGGTCGCGGTCGGCCTGTTGCTGTTGTCGGATCAGACGCTGCGAGCGGGCCCGGAGCGGGATCACCTTCTGCTCCAGTTTTTCCGCCTCGGCTCGGGCGGTGGCGAGGGCCTCGCGCTGGGCTGCCCGTTGCCCGCGCAGAACGCGACGTTCGTTCTCGCGCGCGGATATGGCGGTTTTGGCCTGCGCGATCTTCGATCGCAACCCGGGCAACTCGGGCGACGTGCTGCCCAGACAGGTCAACCCGGCGATCAGCACGCTCAGACCGATGACGGCCGAGGCTATGCCTGCTGGGAGCAGCAACGCGCCGACGCGGGAGGTTCGCTTGTGCATGGGCATCCCCAGGAATACGGGTCGGATGTCCCAAGACGCTAGCGGCGTGTTGGTGGCCGGCAACACGCATGTGCTCTGGGGAACGTAGGGGGGACGTAGGACAGACATCTCCCCCACGCCGACGACCATAGCCGCCGGAACGTAGGACAGACATCTCCTCCACGCCGACGACCATAGCCACCCCCACCCCGACAGCAACCACGCCCTGGCACCCCCACTTGACACGAACCCCCGTGGGTC
>JBEPXK010000062.1:0-12112 GCA_041641915.1 Planctomycetota bacterium | reverse complement strand
GGGGCGATGGGTGGTGGTCTGTTCACGCTCGTGGCGTGCCAATGAAATGGGATATCAGGCGCGGGCATCCACGCCTGCGGCGTCGACGCGCTGGTGCAGCGCGGCGCGCGCCGGGATCGGCGTCGCGCCGTCGGTGGCTTCGGGCTCGAGGCTGAACCGCGGTGCGCCGCTGCCGCGGCGCCCCTGGCCGTGGCCCTGGGCGCCGGGGTGGGTGCCATCGCCGCGGTCCTGCTCGTGGTGGAAGAATTCCAGGTGATCGTCGGCGAGCTGCAGATCGGCCACCGGGGCGTTGGCGGCGCGCAGGTCCTGACGGATGGCGTTGATGCCGCGTTCGAGCGCCGCGCGCACGCCTTCGTCTTCGGCGCTGATGCGCACGTGCAGCGAACCGGCCTGTTCGGTGACCTCGACGCGCACCGTGCCGAGCTCGGGCGGGGTCAGCCGCAGCGAGAGGGTGCGCTCGCCGTCGATGCCCTGCTGCAACAGCCCGCGGCTGATCTGCGCGGTGAGGGCGCGCTCCGGCGGCGCGAGTTCGCTGGGCGCCGGGCCCTGGCTGCGGGCGGGCGCGGCGACCGGGTCGGCGGTGGGCCGTTCGATTTGCGGCTCAGGGCTCGTCGCTGAGAGCGGGCTCGCCGCCTGCTCGCCGGTCGATGCCGTGGACGGCGCGCGGGAGAGGGTCATCTGCGCTTCGGCATCGGTGGATTGCGAGCGGTTGGAGAGCCTGGGTTCGCCCTCCGGCAGCGCGCCGCCGGTCTGCATGGTCGCTTCTGGTGGCGCGGTCGTGGCCGGGCCCGCCGCTTGGGATGCGGGCGCATTCGGCGCATCCGTCTGGGCGGGGGCGGTAGCTGTCGGTAGTTGGTCGGGACGGGTGGCGGACCGTTGTCCGCCGCGTTCCTGCGACGAGACCGCGGTCGGGTCGGCGCCGATGGCGGTGCCGGTGGTCTGGGCCGCGGCCGCGAGCGCGGCCGGCATCTGGGGTGCGGCGGCCTGGTCGGTTACGGGCACGGTCGCTGCCGGCAGCAATGGGAGGTCGGCGAGGTCGCCCTGCTGCGCGCGCTCGGCATCGAGCCGGGCCGCGATCGGGTCGACCAGCGCGAATCCCGCTTGGGCGACGGGCGTGAGCGGGAGCACCGGGCTGGCGGGCGCGGCGCCGCTGGCAGCGAGGTCCGCGGCCATGGCCACGGGATCCCGATCCGGGGGCGTTGCGCGTTGGTCCCGGGCATGGGCGATCCGGCGCGCGAAGCGTTCCGGCTCCGGTGCTGCCTGGTTGCGGCTGCGCTCGCTGGCCTCACGGCGGCGTACCGGATCGTGTTCGCGAGCGGTCTGTGCGTGCGTCCTGGATTCGCCTTCGCTCGCGGACCGGGTGGTCCTGGCGGGAGCGAAGAGGTCGATCGCCGTGGTCTGCATCGATGGCTCCTGGCTTGCGACCGGCGACGTGCCGGCAGCAGGCCAACGCACATGGCGGGCCAAAACGGCGAGGGTCGGGATCGGGCTCAGGAATGAGGGAAGACGGGGTGGAAGGCAACCCATTGCGCCGGGATCGCGCGCAGGAAGCGGCCGTAGATGTCGGCCAGCTCCTGGATCAGCGCGCGGACGTTGGCGTCGGCCGGGAGGGCGGGGTCGGCGCGCAGCGGCCGGCCGGCGATGAGCACGTATTCGGTATGGCTCTTGCGGGCGAGCACGGCCGGGTGGACCGTGCAGCCGGTTTGCACCGCCAGGGCTGCGGGGCCGATCGGCAGTCGATGGGGTCGGCCGAGGAAGCGGCAGGGCGCCCCGTTGGCGGAGTAATCACGGTCGCCGACGATGCCCAGCAGTGCGCCCTCGCGCAGCGCGCGCAGGCTGTGCAGGGGGCCGCTCGCGAGCAGGATGCTCCGTGCGCCGTAGCGGGCGCGGGCGCGGTGGAACAGGGCGTCGATGGCCGGGTCGTTGTGCGTGAGCGATATCGCCCGGACCTCATCGATCAGCCCGCGCATGCGGCTACAGGCGAGCGAGGTCTCGAAATTAGCATGGACGGTGGTGACGATCGCTGGGCCGTGCAGCGGTGGGTGGGCGAAGACCCCCCAGGGGTCGACGACGCGCGCGCGCTCGAACATCGGGCGCAGGCGCGGCGCGGCGAGCAGGTCGACGATCGACAGGCCGAAATACGCGTAGCACCGGCGTACGGCGCGGGCGCGGGCGCGGGGGTGGCCGGGCGGGATCAGCACGGCGAGGTTGGCGGCGACGGTGCGTCGGCCGCGGGCGTCGCAGAACCAGCCGAGCCAACCGCTGAGGAAGGCGAGCAATTGCAGCGGTCGCAGGGGACAGCGTTCGGCGGCGAGGAACAGGGCCTGGTAGACCAGCAGGCGCAGGCGCGGCGCGCGCGCCAACAGATCCCGGCTCACTGGCTCTTCCCGTCGACGAAGACCAAGCGCATACGGGTCTCGCCGCGCCAGCGATCGAGTTCGGGGCGTACCAGCATGTCGAAGCGCTGGTGCGGCAGACAGAAGTGCTCGAAGTGACGCTGGCCGCGCCAGGCGAGGAACGGGCGCATGCCGCCGCAATGGTCGCTGAGCGCACCACGCAGGTGATTGCCCTGGCGCCCGAACAGCTCGGGGCGGGAGACGAAGTGGACCCCGTCGAGGCGCAGCACCGGAGCCGGATTGCCGATGCCGTAGGGCTCGAGGCTGGCGAGCGCGGCGATGAAGCCCGCATCGAGCTCCTCGATGCGGGCGATGCCGTCGTGGTCGATACCGGGAGCCGCATCGGCGTTGGGGTCGCGTTCGTGGACGTAGCGCTCGAAGGCGCGGCTGAAGGCGTCGACCTGATCGGGACGGATGGAGATCCCGGCCGCCTTGGCGTGGCCCCCGCCGGCGATCAGGTGCGCGCGGCAGGCGTCGATGGCATGGCCGAGGTGGACGTTGGCTGCGGTGCGCAGGCTGCCCTTGCCGGTATCACCGTCGATGGCGATGATCGCGCTCGGTTTGGCGAAGCGTTCGGCCAGCCGGTTGGCGACGATGCCGACCACCCCCGGATGCCAGCCGTCGCCAGCGAAGACCAACGCGCGACGGGATTCGTAGGCCGGGTTGGTGGTGATCTCCTCGATCAGATCGGTGGTGAGGATCTCGGTCAGGCGCCGCCGTTCCTCGTTCTGCCGCACCAACCCGGCGACCAGCTGGCGCGCGCGCTCGGGGTCTTTGCAGGTGAGCAGGGCGACGTTGTCGAGCGCCGAGCCGAGCCGGCCGGAGGCGTTGAGCAGGGGGCCGAGGCGCCAGCCGATGTCGTTGGCGCTGATCTGGTCCTTGACCTTGGCCCCGTCGCACAGCGCGCGCAGGCCGGGGTTGGTGCTGCGTTCGAGCGCGCGCAGGCCGTGGTGGACCAGTAGCCGGTTCTCGCAGTCGAGCGGAGCGCAGTCGGCGACGGTGCCGATGGCGACCAGCGACAGGCTCTCGAGCAGGAACGCGCGCAGCCGATCCGACAGGCGTTCGCTGCCGCAGAGCACCTTGCCGGTGGCCCAGGCCAGTTTCCAGGCCAGGGCGACGCCGGCCAGCCCCTTGTCGGGATAGCGGCAATCGGGTCGGTTGGGATTGACCACCGCCCGGCAGCGCGGCAGCGGTCCGGCCGGGAGGTGGTGATCGGTGACGACGACCTCGCAGCGGGTCTCGGCCTCGATGCGCGCGGCCCAGCCGTCGTCGATGATGCCGCAGTCGACGGTGATCATCAGCTCGGCGCGCTCGTCGACCACCGCCTTGAGGCTGCTCGGGCCCAGGCCGTAGCCGTCATCCTGACGGTGGGGGATCCAGGGGATGGCGTCGTGGCTGCAGGCGCGGCAGAACAGCACCAGCAGCGCGGTGGCGGTGCTGCCGTCAACATCGAAATCGCCGTGGATCAGGATGCGTTCGCGGCGGGTGATCGCCTGGGCCAGGCGCTGACTGGCCGCGTCCATGTCGGCCAGCTGCTCGGGCGGATGCAGGTCGCGCAGGCGCTTGTCGATGAATGCCTGGGCGCGGTCCGGGTCGCAGAGGCCGCGGATCACCAGTAGCCGGGCCAGGAGGGGGGAGAGCGCGAGCTCGTGTTCGAGTTCGGCGACCGCATCGCTGGTGGCACTGCGTTCTCGCCAGCGGTGTTCAGCGTGCAGCATGGGCCAGAGCATATACCGGGCCGGGTGGCTGCAATCATCGCCTGCGCAGGGCAGGACCGAGCCGAGCGCTCAGCGTGTCGGCAGCGCCTGCTGTGCGCGCGCCCGCACCAGCGGATCGTCGCTGGCGGCCGCCTCGCGGATCGCGGCCTCGCGCGCGTCGGCCGGCGCCGTTGCGGCCGGAGCCGCAGGTTGGTTGGCGCCGGGTTGCAGCGGTCCGAAGCGGCCCTGGAACGGGCCGAGGCCGAGCGCGACTGCCAGCAGCAGGGCGAGCACGGCGACGAAGAGCAGGAACAGCAGGAACACGACCATCGCGGTCAGGCGGCGACCGGAACGCTGGGCCAGCTTGAGCAGCTCGGCGCGCTCCTTGTCGTGCTGGCGTTGCTCCTGCATCTGCCGCGTCATGTCCTCCATCTGCCGGATCATCGCCGCCTGGCCCTCGTCGCGGCGGCGGAGCTGGTCGCCCATCGCCTCGAGCGCATCGCGCCCGGCGCGGGCCGCTGCTGCCGCCTCGTCGGCGGTGCGGTCCTGGCGGTCGAACAGCTCGGGCAGACGTTGCTGCGACTGATGCATGTCGCGCAGGACCTGGAAGCTGGACTGCAGATGGCCCTCGAGCCGATCGAGCACCTTGCCGACCATCGAGAAGTCGTCGCGCAGGCTGCGGATCAGCTCCAGGCGCTCCTCCTCGGTGGCCGGGCTGGGCAGATGGAGGTCCTCGGTGGCGGGACGCCGTTGGTTCTGGCCGGCGCTCTCGGAAGCAGACGAACTGGGCATGGAATCCTCCTTGCGGGTGTCCTTGCGGCCGAAGAGCGTCGAGAGCTTGTCCTTGAAGGCCATGGGCCCCAGTCTCAGCGTGACGGCTGCCGCCGCAAGGGATTCGCTCCCATCCGCCGCTGTGCCGCGCCGGCGGGCGCAGCGCGGAGCGGGGTTCACAGGGCGAACGTAGAAGGTAGCGTGTGCTGAGCGCGTAAAGCCAGTGAGGCCCCGCGTCATCAACACGGGCGCCAGCGTGCGGCTGGAGGCGACCTGCCCGATGCTGCAGACGTTCCCGAACCGCGGGGGCGCCGGCACGTTTGGTTCACGGAGCGGAAGGCGGGGGATCGATGAGCAAGCTGTTCGGCGGAGGCAACAAGGTGCAGTTCCGGCTGCGGCGCGACGACGGCGCGCGCGGGTCGAAGCAGACGCCGCCGACCATCCGCCGGCGCGAACGCACGCGTATGCTGACCCTCGTGGCACTCGCGGTGCTGATGGTCGCGGTCGGCGTGCTCTACCTGCCCGACCTGCTCAACTCGGGGGGGCGCGACGGCGGTCCTGGTGGCGGTCCTGGTGGCGTGCCGTTGAAGCTCGAGGAACGCAAGCCGCCGCCGATGATCCTGCCCGATCTCGAGGCCACGATCGCGTTGATGTCGCTGCCCGACTACGCCGAGATCCAGGAGAAATCGACCCGGGTCGAGCGCTTTCTCGACGACTACGAGGACCTCGGTCTCAACGTGACCTCGTTGTCCAAGGGCTGCCTCGCCTGGGCCCATGCCCAGTTGGCCAAGGACGCCGCCGACCCGCCGCTCTACGAAAGCTACGATCCCGCCGCTCTGGTCCGGGAGGACGTGCCGCTGGGCAAGCCGATCGCGGTGCGCGGGCTGCTGATGGACCTGACCACCGAGGCGATTGCCGGCAGCGGGGGCGGGGAGCGCAGTGACGAGCTGTGGTATCGGATGACGGTGCGCCTCGGCGAGAACGACTGGTACCTGCACGCGCTCGCTCCCGCCACCGCGGTACGCACCGAAGGCGACAAGGCGGTGATCGAAGGCGAGACCGTCCACCTCGTCGGCCGCTTCACCGGGGTGGCGAAATTGCCGCACGTCAAGCAAGGGGTCCAGCCGACACCGACGATGGCCGCGAGCGTGGTGCGCCCGCCGCTCTCGGTCGGCAGCAGCGGTGGCATGCTCACCGCAGGGTCCTCCGCCTTCGAGACCGGCCGCTGGCGCGAAGACCCGAGCATCTTTCAGGGCATCGACGACAATCGGCCGGTGCTCGAGAAGCGCCCCTATTACTACCTCCTCGGCCAGGTGCACAACGAGGCCAACTGGCAGGAGGTCCCGTATCCCGATGCGCGCGTCATCGACCCGTTGGTCGAGAAGGTGCGCACCGATCCGGATGCCTATCGCGGCGAGGCCTTCACCGTGGACGGCAGGGTGTGGGACGTGTTCGAGGACTACCGTGTCGCGCGCGACCATCCCTACAACGTCCAGCGCGTCTATCGCATCCGGATGTGGAAATTCATCCACGGGGTCGAGACCGAGATCCGCGAGGGCGACCGCGTCTACACCACCCGCCGCAGCGAGCACCACGCCTTCGAACTGGCGGTGATCGCCAACCACGAGATCGGTCTCGACGAACTGCCCGAACCGGGCGATACCGTGCGCGCGACCGGGCGCTTCCTCAAGGTCCACGGCTATCCGGTCCACGCGGATCCGGTGCTCGACCAGTACAACGACGTCCAGCGGCAGTCGGACGAGGTCTACTTCCAGATGTACGTGGTGCCGGATTTTGAGATCGTCCCGGCCAAGCAGCCGCCGGACTGGACGCCGATCGTGATCGCGTTCGTCTTGCTGGCCGCGAGCTTCTTCGTCTCGGTGGCGATCCTCATCCGCAACGAGGACCGTACCGCCGACGACTACAAGAAGTCGATGCGGCGCCTGCGCACCACCCGGCACAAGCTGGCCAAGGCGGGCAAGCTCGCGCCGGCCGATCGCAATCGTTTCGCCGAGCGCACCGCGCGGGGCCGGCGTAGCGACGCCGATGGCGCCGCCGCGGCCACCGACGATGGCGACGACGACGCCGCGATGGCAGCGGATTCGGATCCGGCCGGCACCGAGGCGGACCAAGACGGCGATCCGGCCGCCGCGGGGCGGGAGCGCGACGATGCGGACCCGGACAAGCGCCCCGGCCCCGCCTGATTCACAACGTCATCATCGGCGTCGGCGCGTGCCGGCTGCCGAGGGCGATGGCGGCGGTGTCGCCGAGCACCTCCCGGTGGGCCTGCAGCGCCAGTTCCGGCAGGTTGTTGTTCTGCGAGAGATGGGCGAGGCAGACCCAGCGCCGGCCGGGACGCTGGTGCGCGGCGAGCAGTTCGGCCGCCTCGGCGTTGGCCAGGTGGCCGCTGGGGCCGGTGATCCGGCGTTGGAGGAAGACCGGATAGGGGCCGTTGGCCAGCATGTCCGGATCGTAATTGCTCTCGAGGTAGAGCGCGTCGCAGCCGGCGATGCATGCACCGAGTCCGGCGAAGCTGTGGCCGAGGTCGGTGAACACGCCCAACCGGACCTGACCGTCGTCGATCACCAGCGCGCAGCCGTCGGCGGCATCGTGGGGCGTGGCCAGGGTCTCGACACGCAGCGTGCCGATGTGGAAGGCGGAACCCACGGTGAAGTGTTCGCAGCGGTCGATCCGCCCCAGACCGCGGCCGCGATCGGCAGCGGCGTAGGTCGCTTCGCTGACCCAGGGGGTCACGCCGTACTTGCGGTGGAACACGCCGAGGCTGCGGGTGTGGTCGTTGTGGTCGTGGGTGACCACACAGCCCCTGCAGCAGCGGATGTCGATGTCGTGCGCGGCGAGCGCGCGTTCGGCGCAGATGCCCGAGACCCCGGCGTCGATCAGGATCGCCGTGTCACCGGATTCGACGTAGAAGCAGTTGCCGTTGCTGCCGGTCTGGATCGCCAGGGTGCGCATGCGCGGCATTTTCGTCGTCGCTGGGGACGGACAAGCGGGGAATGGGCGGCGCCCACTTACCCATACGGTGTATGGATCGTACGCAGGCTTTCGGTGGCAATCGCCGCCTGCACGTCACAGTGGAACAGGCCATGTCGGTGCTCATGAAGCCCTTCTGCTTGTTGCTGACCTGCGTCACTGAGCTGCTGGCCGCAGACGCCGCGGCAGCAGGGTCCGGCGCCACGAGCTGGGCCCCGATCCTGCTCCTGGCCGTCGGCTGTGCCGTGTTCGCCCTGCTATGGTTCCGGGAACGGCATCGCCGCTGCGAGCTGGCGCGAACCACCGGCGCACAGCGGGTGGTCGAGAGCCAGGCCCAGCAGCGGTGTTCCCAGGACCTGCGCCTGACCCTCGATGCGATCGCTGAGGCGGTGATCGCGGTCGATGTCGACGGTCGGATCGAGCAGCTCAATCCGGTTGCGGCCCAGCTGCTCGGCAGCGACGAGCAGCGCGCGCGGGGGCGGCCGTTGAGCGAGCTGCTGCAGTTGCGCACCGCCGAAGGCACGGCCTGTCTGCTCGACCCGCTGGCGCACGGCCGCGGTCTGCCGGCCAGCGGCATGCTGGTACGGTCCGACGAGACCCTGTGTCCGGTGGAATGGCGGGCGGCAGCGCGTCGCGACGAGCACGGCACCGCCACGGGCGCGGTGGTGGTGCTCGCGGACGTGACCGAGAAACAGCGGCTCGAGGACGAGCTGCGTCATGCTCAGAAGATGGAGGCGATCGGCCAGCTCGCCGGCGGCATCGCCCACGATTTCAACAACATGCTCGGCGGGATCCTGGGTTCGGCCGAACTGCTCGCCGAACGCCTGGGCGCCGACCCGCGCTCGCAGCGGATGATCGAGATGATCGTCAAGACCGTCGATCGCGCGGTGGAGCTGACCAACAAGCTCCTGGCCTTTTCGCATCGCGGCCGGGTGGACAGCACCGCGGTCGACATCCACGCGCTGCTGGAGAACACCCGGGCGATGCTGCAGCGGGTGGTCGACCGCCGCATCAGCATCGAGCTCGCGCTCGCGGCCGACGGACGCGGGATCCTCGGCGATCCGGCGCAGCTGCAGGCCGCGCTGCTGCACATCTGTCTGAACGCGCGCGATGCCATGCCCGCCGGCGGCGAGCTACGGATCGAGACCGCGGATGTCGAGTTCGACCAGGCCTACTGCGAAGCCAGCGCTTTCGACCTGCGCCCGGGCGCCTACATCCAGGTGGTATTCCGCGATACCGGCACCGGCATGTCGCGCGAGACCCAGCGCCGGGCCTTCGAACCCTTCTTCACCACCAAGGCGACCGGCACCGGTTCCGGTCTCGGCCTGGCCGCGGTCTACTCGACCATCGCCGATCACCACGGTGCGGTCGCGCTCTACAGCGAACTGGATGCGGGCACCGCGGTGCACGTCTATCTGCCGGTCGAGGACAAGGCCGACCTCGAATCATCCTACGTCCATGCGACCATCGTGCCCGGCAGCGGCACCGTGCTGGTGGTCGACGACGAGGAGGTCATCCGTTGTACCGCCGACGAGATGCTCACCACCCTCGGCTACGAAGTGCTGCTCGCCGAGGACGGCCAGGAGGCGGTGGAGATCTACCGTGACCATGGCGAGCGCATCGACGTGGTCATGCTCGACATGGTCATGCCGCGACTCGGCGGCGCCGAGACCTTCCAGGCGATCCGGGCGATGGATCCCGCGGCCCGGATCGTTGTCAGTTCGGGCTTCACCCGCGGTGCCGCGGTGGAGGCCCTGCGCGAGGAGGGTCTCTCGGGCTACGTCAAGAAGCCCTTCACCATCGCCGAGCTCAGCCACCGCATCGCCAAGGCCAAGAACGGGGACCGCTAGCGGTACCGCGCAGATGCGCACGTCGCTGCGTTGACCGTCGCCCGCGATTGCGCACTGTGGCCGTTGTCCCCCGCCTTGCAGGGCGCTGCCCGACCCGTTCTGGGTATCGCCCCGCCCGGTGCTTTTCACATCGAGGCGCCGCGCACCGCGGTACTTCGAGTCTCCGGAAAGGAGCGCCATGGCCGCCCTGGTCACCCGTGAGGCCCCCGAGTTCACCGCCGAGGCGGTGATGGCCGACGGCAGCTTCGAGCGCATCAGCCTGTCCGACTACCGTGGTCGGCACGTCCTGCTGTTCTTCTACCCGCTCGATTTCACCTTCGTCTGCCCCAGCGAGATCCTCGCCTTCGACCGTGCGGTCGAGCGCTTCGCCGAGCGCGATACCCAGATTCTCGGCGTGTCGGTCGACTCGCACTTCACCCACTGGGCCTGGCGCAACACCCCGATCGATCAGGGCGGCATCGGCCAGATCCGTTACCCGCTGGTCAGCGATCTGGACAAGAACATTGCGCGCGACTACGGCGTGCTGTGCGAGGAGTCGATCGCCCTGCGCGGCCAGTTCCTCATCGATCGCGCCGGCATCGTGCGCCACGAACTGGTCAACGACCTGCCGTTGGGCCGCAACGTCGACGAGGCGCTACGGATCCTCGACGCGCTTCAGTTCACCGAGCAGCACGGCGATGTCTGCCCGGCCAACTGGCGGCGCGGCGAGGACGCGATGCAGCCGACCCGCGAAGGGGTGGCGCGTTACCTCGGGCGTTTCGCCACCGTCGGTCGCTGAGTCGCCGCGGGGGCGCTTGCTCCCCGGCCAGGCGCTGATGGGATGAGGCGGATGCGTACCCGCAGCCGCCTGCTGGCCAGCTATCTCGGTCTGTTCCTGGTCTTCGCCCTGGTCGCGGGCGCGACGGTGTGGCTGTTCCTCGACGGCCTGCTCGAACGGCGGGCTCGCGATTCAGCCGAACGCGTCGCCGCGGTGCTGGTCGAGGGCGGATTCAGCCTCAACGAGCGCAACCTGCGCCTGATGAAGCAGCTCACCGGTTTCGAGTTCCGTATCGTGGATGCGGGCAGCACCCCCGCCGCCGGCGGGGTGGTGGCGCCGATCGAGCGCGGTGCTCACGCCGGGCGCGAGATCGTGATCGATTATCGCAATCAGGCCCACGCCCAGCTCGCCCGCAACCTCCTGCTCGCCGCGCTGGTGTTCACCGGCGCCGGGATCGCCGCTTTCGCCGCCGCCTCCTGGTTGATCGCCCGGCGCCTGGCCCGGCCGCTCGAACGCCTCGGCCGCGATGCCCGGCGCATCGGCGAAGGCGAGCTCGACCAGGCGGTGCATCCGGTCGGCGGCGGCGAGATCCGCGATCTCGCGCTCAACCTCGAAAGCATGCGCGCGCGCCTGCGCGAGCTCGATCGCGCCAACCGCATGGCCGAACGCCTGGCCACCCTGGGCACCTTCACCGCGACCATCGCCCACGAGGTGCGCAACCCGCTCTCGGCGGTCCGGCTGACGGTGCAGATGCTCGCGCGCCAACTGCCCGAGGAGGAGCGGCTGGCCCTGATCCTCGACGAGCTGCAACGGCTCGACCTGATCGTCGACGAGCTGTTGGCCTACTCGCGCGGGATGAGTGTCGAACCGGCCGCCTGCGATCTCGCCGCGATCGCGGCCGACGTCTGCCGGCTGCTGCGCCGCCAGGCCGAGCACGCCGCGGTCGCGCTGGAGATCGACGGCGCCGCGTGGGTCCAGGCCGATCCGGCCCGCATGCGGCAATTACTGATCAACCTGGTGCTCAACGCGATCCAGGCCCAGCACGGCGGCGGCCGGGTGGCGATCACGATCCAGGCCGATGGTTTCGCCGTGCGCGACGAGGGGCCGGGGATCGCGCCCGAGCGCCGGGGGGAGCTGTTCGACGCCTTCGCCGGCGAGCGCCGTGGCGGCAGCGGTCTGGGGCTGCACCTGGCCAAGGCGATCGCCGATGCGCATGGCGCCGAGCTGCGTTACGAGGATGCCCGACCGGGGGCGTGCTTCGTGCTCACCGGCCTGCCGCCGGCGACGTGAGCCTGTGGTCTGGCCGACGAGATCGCTGGCCGTCGTCAACCCGCGAGCCGTCGTCGGTCGGCTTCAGTCGAGCGGGTGGACGGCGCCGTCGCGCAGTTCCATCCGGCGGTCGGCGTGGGCTGCGATGGCGCGGTCGTGGGTGACCATCAGCAGGCTCGAGCCGTGTTCGCGGGTCAGGGCCACGAGCTGATCGACCACCACCTGGGCGGTGGCCGGGTCGAGGTTGCCGGTCGGCTCGTCGGCGAGCAGCAGGCGTGGGCGCAGCAACAGCGCCCGGCACAGCGCCACCCGCTGGCGCTCGCCACCGGAGAGCGTCTGCACCGCGGCGCCTTCACGCTGCGCGAGCCCGACCGCCTGCAG
>JBEPXK010000061.1:0-12134 GCA_041641915.1 Planctomycetota bacterium | reverse complement strand
TGCGACGCCAGCGAAGCCAGTACCGGCAAACTGGCGCATCTGCTCGAGCGCTTCGGCATGCCGGTGCAGCGCCACGGGGCAGGGATGGCCATGGCGGTGGTGCAGCATTTCCGTCCTGGCCGCAGCGAAACCCTCCAGCGCAACCTCAGGCTGCTGGTAGAGCATGGGCTGGATATCACCGATACCGGCGAGATGACGTCCACGCCGCTGCACGAGGCCTGCGACGCATCGGCGTACGACTTCGACCTGATCGCGCTGCTGCTCGCATGTGGCGCGGAGATCGACGCGGTACGACGCGGTCGGACCCCGCTCGGCGTCGCTGCGGGAATCCGCGACCGCCACTTCTACCGCTCACGGCCGCCCGGCGCGGCGACCGAGGACGACCACGGCTACGCCACCGATTGGCACGAGCCCGGCATCGAGCGCTGCCGTTACCCCATGGGGGATCGCGGCGCGCAGCGCGCAGCCGACTACCAGAAAGGTCTCGATCTGGTGAAGTTTCTCGTTGAAGCGGGAGCCGACCTCGATTTCGAACGGCAGGAGCAGGCCGGGGTGGAGTCGCCCGTGATGTGTGCGGCGAGGGCGCGCAACTGGCAGATCCTCGACTACCTGCTGGATGTGAGCCGGCCCAACCGCCAGAGCGGTCATACGACCGGCCCCAACGAGCCGTTGCTGTGCTGGTTGGCTCGCAACGGCCGGGACGAGGTCCATCTGCCGGTGTTCCGCAAAGCGCTCGACCAGGGCGCGCATCCCGACGCGCACGACAATTTCGGCCGCAACGCGCTGTTCTACGCCGTGTGGCGCCAGGACGACCCGAGCCTTGCGTTGATTGCCGAGCTCATCGATCGGGGCGCGGATCCCTTCCGCGCCGATGGCAATGGCGACTCCTGCGCCAGCATGCTGCCGCCGTTGATCGATGCGGCCGGGCATGAGCGCCTGCGTTCGCTGGTGCGCACCGAGGCGGGACGCGCGACGGTCGAACGTCTGCTCGCGGCTTGAGCTCCGGGCTCGGGCCCGGCGCGGCTGTGTGAGATGGCTGCGCCGGGCCCGGCAGTCGATGTCATCAGCTCGGCTACGCCTGCCCTTGTCTTCAGTGGCGGAGAGCGCATTGCGCGATCACGCCACTGGAGAAACGCATGCGCCGTATTGCCCTCGCCATCCTCTTCACGCTCACCGCCGTGCTGCTGATGATCGCGGCGCTGCCGTTCGCCGACGATCCGCCGCAGGCGCATGGTGGCCCGATCGACGCGGCCGCAGGGGCGCCCGCTGCAGGTACGCCCGCACCGGATTCCGGCGCCAGTGCGGTCCCACGCCGGAGCGACGGCGGGTTGGCGGCGCGGCCGGGGGCGCAGGCGCGCCCCGCCGGCCACGAACCGGTGGCCGGTGATCCGCCACCGCTCGCCGCCGCGGCGGAGCTGACCGCTAGCGTCGACCAGCCGTCTGCTGACGCGCGGCAGGCGCTTGCCGCGCGTCAGCCCCGCGGTGCCAGCCCCGCACCGCGGGTCGAGGTCGTGCACCGCGCGGGGCAGAAGTATCCGCTGCGGCGGGTGGTCATCGCGCCCGACGCGCGTGGCCGCGACAAGCGCCAGGAGATGGTCGCCGATCATCTCCTGGTACGTCAGCGGCCCGGCACCACCGTCGCGGCGCGCGAGCGCGTGCTCGCAGCGCTCAATGCGCGGTTGCGGCGTCGATTGCCCGGTTCGGATCTGCTGCTGATCGCATTCGACGGCAGGCGCCCCGAGGCCCTGCCGCGTATGCGCGCCGCACTGGAGGCGACTGCCTGGGTGGCACATGCCGAGCCCGACTACATCGTGCGCCATTGCGGCGAGACCGACGATCCACGCTACGATGAACTTTGGGGCCTCGAGAACACCGGTCAGACCGGTGGCACGCCGGATGCCGATATCGATGCGCCCCTGGCCTGGCGCACCACCACCGGCAGCGATCAGGTGGTGGTCGCGGTGATCGATAGCGGGGTCGACTACACGCACGAGGATCTCGCCGCCAACGCCTGGACCAACCCCGGCGAGATTCCCGGCAACGGTATCGACGACGACGGCAACGGCTTCATCGACGATGTCCACGGCTACGACTTCTACAACGACGACGGCGACCCGATGGACGACCTCGATCACGGCACCCACTGCGCCGGCACCATCGGCGCGGTGGCCGACAACGGCGTCGGCGTGGTCGGCGTGTGCCCGCAGGTGCGGCTCCTGGGGCTGAAATTCCTCGGCGCCGATGGCAGCGGCGCGACCAGCGACGCCATCCTCGCCTTCAAGTACATCGCGACCATGGTGCGCGATCACGGCGTGCCGATCAGGGTGTCGAGCAACAGCTGGGGCGGCGCCGGGCGCTCGGACGAGCTCGAGGCGGCGATCGGGCAGCTGGCCGATCTGGGTGTGCTGGTGGTGGTCGCCGCCGGCAACAGCGCCCGCGACAACGACACCACGCCCCACTATCCGGCCGCCTACGAGCTGGACAACATGCTCAGCGTGGTGGCCACCGACCACGACGACGCCCTCGCCTATTTCTCGAACTACGGCGCGGAGGCGACCGATCTCGGCGCGCCGGGCGTCTCCATCCTCTCCACCGTGCCCGGCGACGGGTACGAGTCGTTCAACGGCACCTCCATGGCCACTCCGCACGTATCCGGGGCTGCGGCGCTGCTGTTCGCCGCCGATCGTGATACCGCGACCTGGCAATCGGTCCGCGAGGCGCTCCTGGCCGGGGTCGAGGAGCGTTCCAGCCTGGCCGGGCGGTGCGTGACCGGCGGCCGCCTCAACGTGGACCGATCGCTGCAGCGACACGGCGTGGTGCCGGTCGCCCTGCGGGTCGAGGACGAGGCCGGCGGCGATGGCAACGGCTTGGCCAACGCCGGCGAGACCATCGAGGTGTTCGCCACCGTCACCAATCATTACAGCGTCGGACTGACCGGCGTCAGCCTGCACCTCGCGGTCGACGCCCCGGAATCGGGCATCGCGGTGGAGACCGCCACTGCCGCCTGCGGCGATGTCTCCGTCGGCGCCGAGCTCGAAGCCACGGCT
Organism: Planctomycetota bacterium; assembly: GCA_041641915.1. Lineage (GTDB taxonomy): Bacteria > Planctomycetota > UBA11346 > UBA11346 > UBA11346 > SLQH01. The sequence goes on along the minus strand of JBEPXK010000061.1, from coordinate 9,087 downwards.
GTGCGGTTGAGCCTGGCCAGCGATCTGGCGACGCCGCTGCTGGCCCGCCTGCGCATCCGTATCGACGCCGACCAGGGCAGCTGGACCCGGGTCATGCCGCTGCCGGTCGGCCCGTCGGCGCGGGTCACCGGCACCGTCACCCACGATGGCAGCGCCCTGGTCGACAGCATCGTGCACTACGAGGGCACCATCAGCGGTCTGAGCGGTGAGGATGCCGCGTACAGCGGTTCGGTCCGCAGTGCCGGCGACGGTTCCTATGCCCTCGCCCTGCCCCACGGCAGCTGGCAGCTGCAGGCACGCTACCCCGGATATCTCGCCAGCGACATGGTTGCCGTCACCGTCGACGGCGCCGCCCAGACCCGCGATTTTGCCTTCACCACCGTCCTCCTCGACGGCCAGGTGACCGATACCCTCACCAGCGCGAGCGTCAGCGGAGCTATCGTGGCCTACGATGGCCCCGTCGCCGGCAGCGCCACCACCGGCGGCGATGGCCGCTATGCCTTCACCGAGGTCGTCGGGCGCCCGGCAGACCTGACCGTGACCTGTTCCCATTCCGACTACTTCACGGTTACCGAGACATGCACCGTTCCACCAGATACGACCATCGACTTCGCCATGGGCGTCGCCGACATCGCCGTGGATCCCACCGCGATCGCGGTCGAACTCGCCCCCGGCGAGCAGGTCACGGTCGACCTGACGATCTTCAACAACGGCGGCGCCGAACTGACCTGGAGCATGCGCGATCAGGTCCACGCGTGTACGCAAACCGGCGGGGCCACGCCGGGAACCGAGGTGGCCGACCTGGTGCAACCAGAGCCGCTGCGGTCCTGGTACACCGAGCAGGGGGTCGGCGGCATCGCCGCGGTCGGCGACGAGCTCTGGGTCTGCGGCTGGTATGGCTCGTATGACATCGCGGTGCTGGATCCGTCCGATGGCAGCGAGCTGCGTCGGATCGAAGACCTGCCGAGCGATGTGGTCCCCTACGACCTGGCCTACGATGGCAGACTGGTGTGGGCCACCAGTTCGTGGTACGATAATTACCTCGTCGCCATCGACCCGGCGGATGGCAGCGTGGTCCGCCATTTCACGGCCGACGATCTGCCCGGAGCGATCCCGCGCGGTATCGCCTACGGCGATGGCAAGCTGTGGGTCAGTTACGAGGCCACCGATCCGGCCGTGGCCAACGATCGCGGCGGCAACCGGATCGCTGATTACACCATCTGCAGCATCGATCGCGAGAATGGCGCGGTCCTCGATACCATCGTTCTCAGCGAGGAGCTGAGCGAGATCCCCTACCGACGCCTGGCCTGGTCCGGCGGCGCGCTCTATATTTGCGACACCGAGGCCAACCAGATTGTCGCGATTTCGGCCGACGATGGCGTGGAACTCGGGCGCTTCGCCGATCCCTGGGCGGGGGGTGATCACTTCGCTCTGGGCATCGCCGCCGACGATCGCGGCCATCTCTGGTTGGCACCGAGCATCAACGACGATTCGGAGGACGCCAAACTGCGCCTGGTCGATAGTGGCGCGCGGCCATGGTTGACCTGTACACCGCGCGCCGGCGCGATCGCGGCGGTCTCCAGCAGCACCGCGAGCGTCGTCATCGATACGACCTACGCCCGGGCAGGCGTGAACACCGGCACCCTCTCCATCGGCTCGAACGACCTCGACACGCCGCATCTGGTGGTGCCGGTGACCCTGACGGTGACCACCGACAACCGGGCCCCCGTCTTTACCGCCGATCCGGCCAGCGCCGCAAACCCGGTGGTCCTGCCCGCCACCGCGGTGCTGAGCGCCGCGGCAGCGGATCCCGATGGAGATGCCATCACCTGGCACTGGTATCAGAGCGCGGGCCCAGGCTTGGCGGCCATCGACGATGCGAGCCGGACCAGTCCGACGGTGACCTTCCACGAGCCCGGCGACTACACGCTGGTTGCCAGCGTGCGCGATGCGCACGGCGCACGCAGCGCGCGCAGCCTCGCGCTCACCGCCCAGGCCAGCGGCGAGCGGCGTGCGCTCACCCTCGATCCCGAGCGTCTGGTGGTGTGGGCCAAGCCCGGTGCAACCGCCAGCCGCACCGTCACCTTCGGCAACACCGGTTGGGGGCCCGAAGGGCTCAGCTGGATCGCCCGCGATCCCGAACGCGGCCGTCTGCTGTACACCTCGCCGGCCAGCGTGGTCGCCGACCCCTACGGCGTGGCCACCGATGGCGAATACCACTACCTGTTCCACGGCGGCCTGGCGATCGAGAAGCATCACATCGATGGCGGAGCGGTCGACATCATCCAGATGGAATTGGGCACCGCCCGCATCAAGGGCTATGGCCTGGATTACGAGGACAACCATATCTGGGTCGCCGCCGCCACGCCCCGCTTCGCCATCTTCCAGGTCTCCCTCGATACCGAGCAGGCGGTGCACACGGTCGACATACCCGAGGGTCGGTTGCCCACCGGCGTCTCGCTCGATCCCGACGGCACGAGCCTGTGGTGTCTCGCCTACGCGCGTACCGGCGACACCATCGATTACGACGACGGCATGATCTATCAACTCGATCGCCTGACCGGCGACGTGCTGCACGCGGTGGCCCTGCCCGCGTCGATCCCGCAGGATCAAGGCTCGGTGCGCAACATCGTCTTCATCGACGGCATGGTGTGGGTGTTGCGCAGCTATCCGAATCCGGAGATATCGCCCGGAAAATACAAGCCGCTGCTCTACGGCGTGGATCCGGCCACCGGCACGGTGGTGACCACCTTCAAACCGCACAGCGACAAGGTAGCGGCCATCTGCCGCGGCACCCATCGCACCATGTGGCAGGCCGAGTACGAGATCGCGACCTTCCAACGCTACGTCTACCAGGTGGTCGTCGATGACGTGCCGTGGCTGCGCAAGGACCTCGAGCAAGGGACCATCGCCGCCGAGGGCCAGCAGCAGGTGGTCGTCACCTGCGATGGCGCCGTTGCCGGGCCTGGTCGCCACGAAGCCGAGATCACCGTCTTCAGCGACGATCCCGACACGCCGGTGCGCGGTGTCCCCGTGGTCTTCTTCGTCAGTGAGCATTCGCCACGCTCGATCATCATGCAGGAAGTCGACGGCCTGCCCTGGCTGATCGCCCCGGCCGACGGTACCGCCGACGAGAGCGCCGGCACGACCCGCTTCGACGGCCTCGATCCCGCCGCCGACTACCGTCTGGAGCTGCTCGACGACGGTCCGGGCTGAGGTCGCCCCCACGGCACCCGCCCCGGTCCTGCCAGCGTGCGGAGCCCGGCCAAGCCTGGCCGGGCGCCAATCTGTAGTCGACAGGAGCATTCGGACCTTTTGAGGGCCCCGTCGTATCAGAGGGGGCGCTGCCCCCTCGCGCGCTCACGCGCACCCCAGCTGCGCTTGCTCCTCGCTTCGCTGCGGGGCTGCGCTTGCGCTGCGTTGGCCCGGTGGCCCCACCGGGGCCACCTATCGCTGCGCGATGCCGCCTCCGCCCCCCACGGTCTCGGTCGCCCTTCGCCAGCTTCGCTGGCGTTTCCGCCGTCCCTCCGGGCCCGGCTTCCTCGCTATCGCTCGTCGCGCTCCACCGGCCGCCCGTAAGGTGATGAAGCCGGTGTTCTGATCCGGGGTGCGTGCAGTGGGCCGGATAGCGACCAACCACCACACCTGCGCAAGGCTGATCGGGAAGCGGTTCGCCCGGTTACCTGGGCGATCTAGCATGCTTCCATGCCCACACGGTTCCCGGACCCGGCGCGGTGAGCGTCCGCGACTTCGCGCAGCGCTGGCAGGAGGTCCAGGGCGTGCTCGGTGGCTACCTTTTCGCACGCCTCGGCAACCATCAACAGGTGGACGACCTACTGCAGGAAGTGGCGCTGGCGGCGCTGCAATCCTACGCTTCCTACCGGAGCGATCGATCCTTCGGCGCCTGGGCCATGGGCATCGCCAAACACAAGTTGTGCGACCACCTGCGGCGCGGCACGTCGCGTGAGATCCCTCTGGACGAAGCCCAGATCGCCACGCTCGAAGATCTGGTCGAGAGCGATCTGCACCGCTGGGAACAACGCAGGCGCGCCATGCGTGACTGCGTACGCCATCTCTCCGCCCCACAGCGGGCGCTGATGGAGGCCTACTATCACCACGGGCACGATACCAGGACCATGGCCGCCCGGCAGGGCCTGACCGTGGGCAGCATCAAGTCCCGCCTGCACCGCATCCGCGCCGCCCTGCGCCGCTGCGTCGAACGGGCACTGGAACGCACGAGGGACGCACCATGAACGACCACGACGCCCTGGTGGACGGCTGGCTCGCAGGCCAGCTCGATGAAGCGCAGCGCCGACGCCTCCAGCAGCAACTCCGTGATCCGGACCGCCTGCGCGAATTCCTGGCGCGCACTATCGATGAGCGGGCCCTACGCGATCTGCTGTGCCAGAAGCAGGCCCGCCAGACATCGGTGCGACGGCGTTACGGCCGATGGGGGCTGGCGGCGGCGGCGCTGATCCTGATCGGTACGGGGCTGTGGATGTGGGCCGCGCGCGGCCCGTCCCAAGTCGGTCGCGTCGCGACGGTGACGGGCCGCGTGTACAGGGAGCGCCAGGGACGCGAACAGGTGGTCGAAGCGGGAACGATCCTCCGCGCCCAGGACCGCTTACGCGGCGAGCAGCCTGCCAGCATCGCCCTGGTGGATGACGCGGGGATCGAGGCAACGCTCTCGGCGCTGAGCGCCGATGAGGGTTTCGCGCTGGCTCTCTCACAGCGCGAGCACTGGCTGCTGCAGCGCGGGCGACTCGCGGTGACGGTACCAGCACGTGCCAGCGATTTCGCCATCCAGACACCGCATGCCACGTGCTCCGTGCTCGGTACACGCTTCGTGATCGCGGTCGATGCCGACGGCAGCAGCGTCGCAGTCACGACGGGAGCGGTGCGCTGGGCCCCGGTCACGGGCGCCTCCGAAGTGGTGGCTGCCGGGGCCCGCACCAGCTGCGGCCTGCCCCCGAAGCGCGACCTGATGCGCTGGCACTGCACCGCCACGGGCATCCGGACCCGGGGCATCATCGCCGAGGCCTGGCCGCTGATCAGCGTTGATGGGGAGCTGCGCCTGCAGGACGACGGCCTGCTGGTCGAGCGCACCGACACGGTGCGCAGCCCCAACCCGCACAGCCACCAACCGCTGTTGCTGCAGCGCCTGCAGGAGGCCGAAGCGGTGATCCTGGCGGCACGGATACGCTTCGTCGACGGCGTGCCGGCGAACATGCTCATCGCCAATCTGCTCTGTCAGCCGGCGCCGGATCCACAACAACGGTACTATCAACTGCGCTGGCTGGGCGACGCGATCAGCGGGCCCACCGGCTGGCATACGGTCAGCGTTTCGCTCCACCGCGGTGGGCGCAACGTCTTCAGCGTCGATGGCACGCCGGTCCATTCCGGTCGGCGGCCATGGATCTTCGCTTCCTGGACCGCCGACCTGGATTTCGTCCTGCACCACCACGAGGGCAACGGCGATGCTCCCTTCGGCATCGTCTTCGACGAGATCTGGCTGCAGGTGCGTTAAGGTGGGCCTCCGCCCACAACCCAAGGGTTGCGAGCATAGGGCTCCGGCCCACCTTTTTCGCTCTTTCATCAGGGGACTTCGTCCCCCGAACCACCCGGCCCTGCTTCACTTACATCATCGCCGGAGTTTTCGTCGGCGAAAACGTCGATGGCTCTTCGGCGTTTCGTGTGGGCAACGCGAGCAGCGAGCAGCGAGCAGCGAGTAGCGAGTAGCGAGTAGCGAGCAGCGAGTAGCGGGACTATGTCCCGCCAGCGAGTCGAGCGATGAGGCGAGTCAGCGACCGGCCCATGTGGTCACACCTGTCGCCAACCAGCGCCAGGCGCGTATCGTCGATGTAGCCGAGCGCCCCGAGGATCTCATACCAGCTACCGAGTTCTGCCACGCTGCCGCGGGCGATGCTCAAGAAATGTCGGAAATCCTTGTCGGTCCTACGTCCTGCCCCTTCAGCGATGTTGGCGGCGATGGAACGCGAGCTGCGCTTGATCTGATCGCGGAGATCCGCTTCACCGCGTAACAGTTGCAGGTCTTCCTGGGCGAGCTTGATGATCTCGAGCGCCAGGGGCCAGATGCGGAACTGGTGATGACGAGCCATGGGGTCCTCCGTGTGGGGTTGGGGTGCACCCCTGCGGGCCCCGACCCCACACGGAGGGCCTCATGGCGGCGCTGACACCACCCACATGGAATGACGAGGAGCCACGTCGATGATGTGCACGAGCTAGGGACCAAGGTGCGCCGCAGAGTGTCTCACTGACCCGCTGGGCAACCGACCAGTCGGGGCCGTAACCCGCGCGCAATGCTCCGAAAGGAGGTCGACCACAACCATCCGGCAGGCGTCGACGCCCGTGAACCGTCGCTGCCCGCCCGCCCCAGGAGCATGCAACCATGCGCACGATGATCGCCGCGGCCCTACTCATAATAGCGACCAGCATTGCCACCGCCGCCGAATGGCACGTCGACTGCCAGGCGGCCGGCCCCGGCGACGGGACGACCGAGGACCCGTTCACCACCATCCAGCACGGAGTCGAAGCCGCCGCGCCCGGCGATATCGTGACGGTACGTGCCGGCACCTACCGCGAATCGGTCCGTCCTCCGCGCGGGGGCAGCGACGCGGACCACCGCATCGTCATCCGTGGCGCCCCCGGCCAACGCCCGGTGATCAGCGGCACCCAGCCGATCGCGACGATCAGCGCTGGCGCCTGGGAGCGCCTGCCGGGGCCCGATCCCATCTACGCCATCGAGCTGAGCGACGCCTTCACCAGCAGCCTCAACCAGGCCGAGCAGGTCTTCGTCGACGGCGCGATGCTGCAGCTCGCCCGCTATCCCGACATCGCCCCAGGCCGGGACCTGCTGGCGCCCGGCTTCGTCGCTGGCTACGCCCCGGGCTATCTGCAGGTGAGTCAGGTCTTCGAGGAACAAGAGACCATCCTCGAACAGGGCGCCGACACGCCGTGGGGCCCCGTCGGCAAGGGTGGCGCAACGCGCTTCACAATCGGCTGCGATGCGCTCAAGGGCAGCCACGCCCCAGAAGACATCATCGGCGCGACGATCTGGCTCAAGAGCGAGGAACGCCACTCCTGGGGATACGGGCACCTGGGCCCGGTGCTCGACTACGATCCTGCCAGCGGCGAGATCGAGGCGATCGTGTTCGTGCAGGGCTTCGTATTCAGTGCCACCCAGGCGCGCACCCTCGAGGTGGGGACGCCATTCTACCTGCTCGATCATCCCAGCCTGCTGACCGCTCCGGGTGAATATTACCATGATGCCAGCAACGACCGCTTGCTTGTCTGGCTGCCCGATGGCGGCGACCCGAGCGAGCACGCGATCGAACTCAAACGCCGGGACTACGCCTTCGACCTCAGCGCGCGTTCCTACGTGACCATCGAAGGCTTCGCCATCCACGCCGCGACCATCACCACCGATACCGACTACGGCACCGGCGCCGGCATGGGCGCCTGGGTCGCCGAGAACCGGGGCTGGTACGACGGCGCCGCCGGCAATGCCTCGGCGAGAGCGATCATCCTGCGCGATCTCGACATCGCTTACCCATCGCATTTCTGGGGCACCACCGGCGACAGCAATCGTCAATGGACCCAGAGCAGCGGGGTGATGATCGTCGGTGCTGATCATGTGGTAGAGAGTTGCCGTATCGCCTACAGCGCCGGCTGTGGCATCTCGCTCTACGGCTACAACCACCGCATCCGCCACAATCTGGTCCACGACTGCAATTACGCCGGTGCCTACGCCCCCGGCATCGAGGCGAGCATCGGTTCGATCGGCGGCGATGTCGACACCACGGCGCAGATCAGCTATAATACCGTCTTGCGTTGCGGCTTCGACGGCATCGGCTGCGATGCGCTGTATCGGGAGGGCGAAACCGCCAGCCGCATCCACCACAACCGCGTCGACGCCGCCGGGCTGATCTGCAAGGATGTGGGCGGCATCACCGTGCACCCCGGCAAGGAAAGCCTGGAGGACCTGCGCGTCGACCACAACTGGGTCAGCAACGTGTGGGCGGCGCTGGGCAACGGCATCTATTTCGATTTCGACGTCGACTTCATCGTCGATCACAATCTCATCACCGACGGCAACGTGGGTATCCACCTCAACGGCCCCGATGGCGCGCAGGTCTATCACAACACCGTGTTGACCCGCGATGGCATCGGCGGCAACGACACCAACAGCAGTTGGGGCATGTGGGCCAACTCCTCGGTGCACAACAACCTCGCCACCGGCGGCATCATCGATGCAGCGCCGGGGGAGGGTTTCGCATCCTCGCACAATCTCGAAGAGGCCGACGCCGCGGCTCTACTCGTCGCCCCGCCGCAGGACGTGGCGCTGCGCGCTGACGCGAGTACGGCCAGAGACGCGGGCCTGGCGATCCCGGGCTTCAATGACGACGCGGTCGATGCGCCGGACATCGGCTGCTCGGAGCACGGCAGCCCGGCCGATCAGATGCGGTGGTGGATGCACGTGGGCGCCGACCTCACGTGGGTGGCCGACGCCCCGGACGATCTGCGCGTCGTGCAGGCGGCGAGCGACGGCACCGTGACCCTGCGCTGGCGCGACAACAGCGACAACGAGAGCGGCTTTCTGATCGAGCGCGTGCAGCGCAATTACCTGCACCCGAACGGCGACTGGCAGACCACCACGGTCGGCCGCGTGGCCGCGAACATCACCGAATTCACCGACCAGATTGCCGGCCGCGTCGACTACATGCGCTACCGCGTGCGCGCGATAGAATCTCCCGCAACGCCGGTCGTCGGCGTCTGGGCCGGGCGCAGCGGACACCAGACCACCACCTTCGAAGCCGATCAGGGCTACGATCCCGGCGCACTGGACGGCCAGGGGAGCTGGTACAACCTCGATAATTCCAATGGGATCGGCCGCGCCGATGCGTGGATGTACGAAGTCGAATCCGACGGCGACGGCGGACAGCGTCTGGCCCTGGTGGGCGATGGCGGTATCGGGGTCGCCGGCGGTGACTACATCGTGCAGTTCGGCAATCTCCTCCAATCCGACCCCGATTACCGCCCCGGCACCGGCAGCATCCGCTTCGCCTT
>JBEPXK010000060.1:0-12170 GCA_041641915.1 Planctomycetota bacterium | reverse complement strand
GGGGCCTGAGAGCGGCAGCACGCTGGCCGATCGGCGGGTGTGGTACCGCTACCGCGTCAAGCACCCGGCGGGCATCGAGACCATCCGTCTGCAGGTCGGCCAGAGCGAGCGGATTCTCGCCAGCGGCGGGCCGTGGCGCCACTATGCCGGCACCTTCAGCGCGGAGCTGCCGCCGGCCGGCGGCGCGATCCGCATCGTCGCCGAAGCCGGCGGATCGCAGCTGACGGCGCAGCGCGAGCTGATCGTCAGCGCCCCGCCCGAGCTGCCGAGCCGCTTCCGCGCGGTGGCCCTGTTCCTGCCGCTACTCGACCCCTTCGACCAGGGCTGGCGCGATCGCCCGGCCGATGCCCACCTGCTCGCGGCGCTGATCGCCGACGGCCGGTTCCGCTATACCGACCAGCGGTTCGATGCCTTGCTCGAACGCGAACTCGCGCTGGCCGACGCCGGCTACATCAACCGCAAAGCCGCTGCCCGCGGCGGACGCCGCCTCGCCGCCCGCTACGTGATCGCCGGCACCTTCCGCCGTAACCCGCGCGAAGCCGAGTGCTTCCTGCGCGTGGTCGACGCAGCGACGAGCGCAGTGGTCGCCGAAGCCGACGCCTACGCCCAGATCGACGACGCGGTGTCGGATGCCGATTACTTCGCCGCCGTCGCCGGGCGTCTGCGCCAGGCCTTCCCGGTGTTCAGCGGCTATCTGCACTACGATCAGGGCCAGATCCGCGAACTGCGCATCGATCAGGTGCCGCAGCCGGCGGTGCCGCTGCACTTCCATCTCGTGGAGAAGACGGATCAGGGGCGCGCGCGTTCGGCCGGATTGGTCCGGATCGGTCCAGACGACGAAGCGGGTGATCGGCTCGACGATGAACAGCTGGCGCCGCCGCAATGGCAGGGGGCGATCGTCAGCGAATAACCCCGGCGTCCCTCGGCTGCTGCGTGGGGATGATGAGGTCGCCTCGGCTCAGAAAGCGAGGTAGGCGATGCCCATGCGGATGACCACGGCCTGAGCATCGATCTGCTCGTTGCGCGGCACCAACCATCCGGCGCCGACCGCGTCGGCCCATTCGTAACCGATACCCAGGTCGACGATCACCGAGCGTTGATAGAGCCCGGCTCCGATGGACACCCCGTACCAATCGTCGAGCCGGCTCGACTGCGGCATCGACTCCGCCCCCGAGAGCACAACGGGCTCGAGCCCCGGTCGTTGCTCCCAGAACGCCCCGCCGCGCAGCGCCAGAACCGCCTCGGGGTACAGCAGCACATGCTCGTAGCCGAGGTGGACCGAAAACGCCTGGTCGTGCGGCTCGCCCGGGGCGGCACCGTAGAGCGGACGGTCTGCCGCACCATCGCTGCGGACAACGGCGCGTTCCAGGTCGGTCCACCGCAATTCGCCGATCACGGTGCTGCGATCGTGGGGGCGCACGGCAGCACCGAGCCGGAGGCGCGGTGGCAGGTCGATGGTCGCCGCCACGGATTCGCGGCTGGTGCCGGTATCGTCGGAGGTGGTGAAGGTCTGGTCGAGCTCCAGGCGCTGTTCGGGCTCGTAGACCGCGGCCAGGGTGAAGCGGTTGTTGGGATCCCAGGTGAGGGCGACGGCGGTGGTCCACCCGCTGTCGACCTCAGCCTGCGCATCGACCGTCACGGTCTGCTCGGTGGTCAGCAACGCGGCGCCGCTGACCGGATTGACCAGGGTGGTCCGGGTGGTCGCGGAGGAACGCCAATCGATCGCGGACGCCCCGGTGAGCTCGTCATGCCAGGCACTGAGCGTAGCCCCGAGGCGCAGACCCATCAGCGGTTCGATCGCATAACCCAGACTCAGCTGGGCGAAGGAGCCCTCCTGGTCGATGGTCACAGCGGAATGCGTATCCACGCCCAACTGAAAGGGGGCCGGCGATCCGGGATCGCTGTAGCTGCGCGACTCGTCGAGTCCGGCGGTGAAATCGTAGGCCCGGGTCCAGGACAACGACACGGTCTGGGCCGGGCCCTGCCAACGCAACGGCAGTACCAGACTGGCCTGGTCGACACTGACATCGTTGTTCGTATCCGATGCCCGCGTGTGGTAGAAGCCCGCACCGAGATAGAATTCCAGCTCCTCGATGCCGGCCAGCCCGGCCGGATTCCAGCTCGGAGCGCTCGCATCATCGCACAACGCCGCGAAGGCGCCGCCGAGCCCCAGCGCGCGCGCGCCGGGTGATCGCGGTTGTGGGCGGATCGGCACCGGCTGCCGATCCACTGCGCCAAGCACGCCGGCCTGGCTCAGCAGCAGGCCGAGACCGACTCGCGACCAGACGCGATGAGGGGGGAGGGACATGGAACTCCGGGCTTCGGATCCGGCGTGGCCAAACCGCGACCGTCGGTGATCCGGGCGAACGGAATGGGGCGGGGCAGCAGCGAAGGAGCTCCGGCCGGCGCCGCCGACAGGTCGCGGCGGCGCCAACCAGTTGAATTCGCCGCCTCAGGCGCTGGCGCAGAAATTCTTGGAATCGCCCGCGATCTCGAGCGCGCGATGATCGAAGCCGCCGACCTCGTAGCCCTGCTCGATGGCTTGGAGCAGGAGCTCGCGCTGCTGGTGGAACCACCGCTTGACCAGCGGCGAGGAATGTTCGAGGTGGCCGATGAGAACGAATGCGGCCCGCTCGGCGCCCTTGAGATTGAGCCGATCGGCCCAATCGGTCAGGCGATCGATTGGCGGCGGCTTGCGCCCGCCGTAAACCGATGAGATGAAGGACGGGGTCAGACCGATACGTTTTGCGAATTCGTTGACCGACAATCCTTTACGCATGAGACAGGCATAGAGGATCTTGCCGAAGTCGGTCGCATTGGGATTCGCACGGATCTTCCTGGACATGGTGATTCTCCACTGGGGCGACTATTCAGACAAACCTGTCCCTTGCCGCCCTCGGCGCAAGCGTCTTTCGTGAGGCTTCCCTCAGAGGGGGCGCTGCCCCCTCGCGCCTTTGGCGCATACCCCCACGGCCTCGGTTGGGGTTCGCGGCCTCCGGCCGCGTTTTCTGCGGGCCTACGGCCCATTTTCGCAGAAAACCACCCCTCGGTCGGCCGACCCGTTGACGACGATTCTTGCCGTGCGAAGGTGCCGCGCGAGCTCTGAGGGAGGCGTCTTTCGTGAGGCTTCCCTCAGAGGGGGCGCTGCCCCCTCGCGCGCTCACGCGCACCCCAGCTGCGCTTGCTCCTCGCTTCGCTGCGGGGCTGCGCTTGCGCTGCGTCGGCCCGGTGGCCCCACCGGGGCCGGCTATCGCTGCGCGATGCCGGTTCCGCCCTGCGGCCCATTTTCGCAGAAAACCACCCCTCGGTCGGCCGAACCGTTGGCGACGGTTGTTGCCTGCGCAAGGTGCTGCGCGAGCTCTGAGGGACTTGTCTTCCTGTCGGAGGGGGCGCTGCCCACATATGGGTGGGACCCGCGCAGTCCCGAGCGCCCGCGTCGCCTCGGCGGAGTCCGGGCAGGCTGGGCCGATCGACCGGGGAGCGGTAAACGCCAGGTAAAGAGGCGGTGCCCCGCCGGTAACAGGCCTCGTTTGCGAGCCCTGCTGGCCGCGAAACTTACTGTGGACACACCGAACAGAAGGTGCATAGTTCTAGCCCCTTGTGGCTGTGGAGAGACGAACGTGCCTGCATACACACAGCTAGCGTTCCGGATCGGTCACATTGGGATCGTTGTATGCGCCTTGATCGGCTGTGGGCGCCACGAGACGCTCTATGTCCGCGCCGGCGATCGGCTCAATTTCTCACCGAGTGGTGAAGCGACCAGCATCGACATCCGGATCTACCAATTGCGCCGCCGGGAAGGCTTCCTTGCGGCAGATTTCTCCGATCTGTGGCTCGACGATGTCGCAACGCTCGCAGACGACCGGCTCGGCGACCCCAAGGCGGTGACCATCCGGCCGGGTGACGGGGTGGGAGAACCCCGCCGGATCGACGTCGGGCCCTGGCAGGAGGGTGCGCTGTACGTCGGCATCATGGCGCTGTACGCCCAGCCGCCGGAGGAGGGCGCGCGTCGCGCGGTACTCTCCGCCTTCGAACTCGAGGACCACATCAGCTTGCTCGCAGACCGACGCATCGAAGTGCGCGACCGGTAGCGCGAAGCGAGAGGGGGTACATGGAGACATCGCAGAAGGTCTTGTGGAATCAGGGGATGTTCCTCACGCCCCACCACTTCCAGCAGCGCGATCGGTACGCCGAACACAGCCTGCGCACCCAGGCCCGTCAGCACCATCCCTTCGGCCACGGTCTGGTCGAACTGCACATCGACGAGGACTCCCTCGCCGTCGGCGACACGGTGATCACCCGCGTCTCTGGCGTGTTCCCGGACGGCACCCCTTTCAACGTGCCCGAACAAGACGATCCACCCGCGAGCCGATCGCTCGAGGGGTTGTTCGATGCCAAGGGCGCCTTGTTCGATGCCGCCCAGGGTGCGCGCGCGATCTATCTCGGCATGCCGCTGGTACGCCCCGGTGTTCCGGCCAGCGCCCCCGACGGGGCCGTCGAGGGCCAGGCCACGCGGTACCGCACGACCGGGATCCAGATCCGCGACGAGCTCTCGGCCGGCGATGAACAGGAGATCCTCGTCGGTCGCCTGAACCTGCGCCTCCTGCTCGAAGGCGAATCGCTCGAGAACTACACCGCGCTCAAGATCGCCGAGGTCCAACGCGATACGACCGGCCGGATCGTCCTCAACCCGGCCTACGTGCCGCCTTGCATCTCCATCGGCGCATCGCCCCGACTCGAAGCCATCATCCGTCGCGTACTCGAGACGCTGACTGCCCGCTCGTCCGAGCTCGCGGCCCAACGCCGCAATCGCGGCGCTGGGCTGGTCGACTACGCCATGTCGGAAACGGCGAACTTCGCCCTGCTGACCATCCTCAACAGCCACATCCCGCCGCTGCGCCACTATCACCATCAACGCCGGGCCCACCCGGAACAGGTCTACCTCGAGCTCTGTCGCCTCGCTGGCGGTCTGCTCACCCTGGCGAGCGAAGGCAGTCCCAAGGATCTGCCGCTGTACCTGCACGAGGATTTGACCGCCACCTTCCGCGAGCTCGAGGCCATGCTCGACGAGGTGCTGCGCGTGGTCATCCCCACCCGCAGCCTGCGCCTGGCGACCAAGATGGTCCGTCCCAACTGGTTCGAGGTCGCCTTGCCGGAGGGGGTCGGAGCAGGGGGCATCAGCGTCTACCTCGGCATGGCGGCCGACGTGCCCGGGGACAAGGTCATCCGCGAAGCGCCGATCAAGATCAAGATGGCCGGCCCCGAGACCATGGAGTTCCTCGTGGCGCAGAGCCTGCATGGCATGGGCATCGACTACCTCCCGTCGCCGCCGGCCGAACTGCCGCTCAAGCCCGACTGGCACTACTTCCGTCTGCAGACCCGCGGCGAGTACTGGAATGAAGCAGTGGCCAGCGGCCGTCTGGCCGCCTTCCTACCGGCAGAGTTCCGTTCACTTCAACTCGAGTGCTTCGCGGTCGAGGACTGATCCATGCCAGCCACCTCGACCACGCTGTCCGAGCTGTGCATCCCGACGTTCACCTACGTCTCGTGCCTGAGCGAAGCCGAACACGCGCCGGCTATCGAACAGGTCCGATTCAAGTTCGAACAGCTCTTCCGCGAGGTGGATCGGCTGGGGCGCGAAGCCGGCTACGACCCCGTCGACCTGCGCTATGTGATCTTCGCCCTGGTCGCGTTCGCCGACGAGAGATTGCTCAGCCGCCAGTGGACCCATCGCGAGGTCTGGCTCAGCGAGCCGCTCCAGCTCGTGTTCTTCAACATGAATGCCGCTGGCCAGGAGTTCTATGCCCGACTCGCGCAGATCCGCGACGGCAGCATCCAGAGCGAGGCATCGGCGGAGATCGTCGAGTGCTACTATCTCTGCCTGGCGCTGGGCTTCCGCGGCTGTTTCTGCGGCTCGGCCGCCGCCGACAAGCGGCGCCAGGATCTCCAGGACGAGATCTACCGGGAGCTCGCCCGCAACAAACGCCGGCCGAACATCACCTTCGAGATCGCCGAGGGCGGGCATCCGACGAGCGGGACCACGAAGCTGCGGCCCGTGTGGCTCGTCCCGCTGGTCTGCCTGCTGCTGGGAACGGGCGTGTTCGCCGGGTTGTGGTGGCATCTCGCCCACATCACCGACACGGTCCGCAGCGAACTGCCGACACGGGGGGAGCACTGATGGCTGTGCTCAAGGCGATCCTGTCGGAAGGCGTACTCAGTTTCATCGCCCTGCTGGTGCTCATCGGACTCGCCGCGGTCGCCGGATGGTACCTCGGCTGGGATCCACGCACCCAGATCGCGCCGGTGGTGATCGTCCTCTGCGTCCTGTGGGTCCTGTTGTTCATCGCCCAACGCGTGATCGCCATCCGTCGCTCGCTGCGCATCGAGGCCATGCTCAAACAGCAGAACCACGACCTCGCGGAGTCGGTCGGCGAACAGCCCGGCGCCGGGTTGCTCGAAGAACGTTTCGCGCATGCGCTGGCGACCATCAAAGCGAGCCCCCACGGCAAGACGGCACTGGCCACCATGCCGTGGTATCCGGTGATCGGCCCGCCGCAGGCCGGCAAGACCACGATCATGCGCAACAGCACGCTGACCTTCCCCCGGATCGGCCTCGAAGCCGGTAACGGCGCGCCGAACACCGCCCATTGCGACTGGTGGCTGAGCGAACAGGCGGTGTTCTTCGACACCGCCGGGCGCTACACCACTCGCAGCGAGGATCGCGAGGAGTGGCTGCGGTTCCTGTCGCTGGTGGCCGGGGTACGTCGCGAGCGGCCGATCAATGGCGTCGTGATCGTAGTCAGCATCGCCGAGTTGCTACAGCTCGACGAGGACGCCGTCGCTGCCTACGCCCAGAATCTACGCGATCGCTACGATGAGGTCGCAGATCGGTTCCATTTCGTATTCCCTGTATATCTGCTGTTCAACAAGTGCGATCTCATCCAGGGCTTCACCGACTTCTTCGGACATCTCGATCGCGATGCGCGCATGGCTCCGCTCGGGTACCGCCTGCCGTTCGCGCAACGTCCGCCCGAAGTGGCGCTCGACGCGGCGCTGAGCGGGTTCGACCGGCTCAGCGCCCATCTCGCCGCCACCCGGTTCGATTGCCTCGCCGGCGAACACGACGAAGCAGCGCTGCGCAGCGCGCTGCTGTTCCCGCGCCAGTTCGCCATGCTTCGACCACGTTTGCGCCGCTGTCTCGAAGCGCTGTTCAACCATCGGCCTTTCAGCGCGACCGGCATTCTACGTGGCATCTACTTCACCAGCGCCCACCAGGAAGGCACGCCGATCGACTGTCTCGCCGACGAGATGGAACGCGAGTACGGGGTCCGGCCGACGCCGCAACCGCTCGTGGTACCCGAACAACGCGGTCACTTCATCGGCGAGGTCTTCCGGTCGACGATCATTCCCGATTCACGGCTGGCCGGTTTCTCGTCGGCCTTCCTCGCCCGCAACCGTCGTGCGGCGTTGGGCGTGGGGATGGCCGCGGCGCTGCTGGTCGCCGCCGCCATGCTGTTGACCGGACGCTCGTATCGCGCCAATCGCGACCTGGTCGAGAGCATCAGCCGGGTCGGCAACGAAGTATTCGTGGTCGGCGAGCAACACGAGCAGCTACCGGAGTTCCTCGCACGTCTCGACGCGATGCGCGAACACCTGGCCATGCTCGAACGGCGTCAGGCCGAGGGCGTGCCGTTCGACCACGGCCTCGGTCTGTACAAGGGCGACGACATCTACCGGGATGTTCGGAAGACCTATTTCAGTGAATTCCGGCAGCGCGTCCTCGCGCCGGTGTGCCTGCGCATCGCGCAGCGGATCGACGCCGCCCTGAATGCCGGAGCGACGCAGACCCTCGCAGACTACCGCGCGCTCTATGACGACCTGCTCTGCTATCGCATGCTCACGGGCCAGGCACGGGCCTGCGACGCCGCTTTCATGCGGGCCATGCTCGAAGGCGACGACCTCCTCCTGCACGCGATCGTGCCCGGCGACGACCGCGCCCTGCGCCGGCGCGTCGAACCACTGGTGGCCCCACATCTCGACTACTGGCTCATGCGTCTGGAGCACGGGCGCAGCAAGGGCGAATGGACACTCGTCGCCGATGCGGATCTCGATCGCCGGGCGCGCGAACGGCTCGCCGACACGGCCTGGGTGTCGATGGTCTACGCCGATGTCATCGCCAGCGCGTCGCGCCCCGACCCCGAATTGATGGCCGCGCAGCTCACCAACGGACGTATTGGCGATCTGCTGCGCATCGCCGCACCCATCGACCGCGCCTTCACCCAGACCGGCTACGACGCCACCATCCGTGCGGCCCTCGCCGACCGCGCACAGCAGATGGCACGCCGCAATGCGGTGCTCGACACCGGCGAACAGGACCCCGCCGTCATCGAACGACGCCTGACCGGGCTCTATCAGCTCCAGTACGCCTCGGAGTGGCGCAAGATCGCGGCGTCGGTCGTCATCGAGCCTTTCCCCGCGCTCGCTCGTGTCCCTGATCGCCTCGTCGAGCTCTGCGGCACAGGATCGTTGCTGGCTCAGCTCTACGAGAACATCGGCGATCACCAGCGCCTGCGACTATCGGCCGCGAACGTGCAGAACGCGCCCGATGAGATGGATCTGTGGCTGACCCCAGCGCTGGCGGCGATGGCGCAGTTCGAGGTCGCCTTGCGCGACTACGTCGCCAACACCCGCGCCGAGAACCGCATCGACCAGGTCGCGGAGCTCTCCTCCCTGATCGATGCCTTCCACGATTGCCGGCGCGACATCCACAAGGCGATGGGCCATCTCTCCGATCCGGCGATGCGCGACGAGCGCCTGGGCGACTTCCTCGGCATGCTCGAGCAGACGCGCCGTTCGCTCTCGCGAACGCTGGTCGCGGATGCGCGGGCCCTGTGGCATGAAGAGGCACTCGTTCCGTTCGCCGCACTCGCGGTGCGGTTCCCGTTCGCCGCGAACGCCGAGACCAGCCTGCACCCCTCGGCCTTCACCGATTTCTTCCATCCCACAGACGGCGCCGCGCGCCGCGTGCTCGATCGCATCGACGCGGTACGCGAGTGCAAGATCATGGGCCGCCCGCTCCTCCCGATGCTGCCGGCCTACGCCGAATGCAGTGATCAGCTGGCGACCCTCGGGCGGGTCTTCTTCCCGGAGGACGAGCAACCGCAGGTCGTGTTCGCCTGCACCCTGAGCCAACACGTTGGCGTCGAGGATCTGAGCTTCGCCGCCACCGGCGACCCCTTCAGCCTCTACGATCGACCAGATCGCCGGTCTTCCTTCGTCTGGCGACCAGGTCGCGACCGCAACGCACACGTCGCCGTACGCATCGCTGAGGGCGTGTGGCTCCATCGGTCGATCCGCGACGACGCCTGGAGCCTGCTGCGCCTGCTCGATGCGGGCACGGCCGAGGCGCTCGATGACTACCGCGTCCGTTACCGCTGGCGGCTGACCGCCAGCGACCTGCGCACGGAACCGGCCATGCAGAGCGTCGCACAGGAGGACCGGGGCGAGAACGCCGACGCCGACGCCGACGCCGACCGCAGTGGCGCCGGGCCGAGCGAGGCGCCCGCGGCGGCGCCGCCGATCATCCCGCAGCGCGCATTCGTCGCCGAGCTCATCATCGAAGGCAACGAGGCCTGGCACCCGTTCCGTCCCGGCGTCATGAGCGGCTTCGCGCTTCCCGAGCGCATCTGCGTCGACAGCGCAACGGCGGTAACGCCATGACTGACCTGGTCGCCAACGCCCATCCTCAGCAGCGAAAGGGATCGCCCAGTGGAGACTGATCACCTGCTCAAACTCGGATCCGACCCCATCCCCGGCGATGCGCCCTGCGGCGAGAACGCGCGCTACGAGGAGGAGTACGAATCGCTGCTCTCCGAGGTCGGCAAGCTGGAATCGCTGCACGGCGGCACTGTCGATTGGGCCCGGGTCGTCGAACTCGGCTGCGCCTTGTTGGAGTCGAAGACCAAAGACCTGCTTGTCGCGTCGTACGTCGCAGGTGGCCTGTGGGAGACCGACGGTCCGAGCGGTCTGGTTGCAGGCCTCACGCTGTGCCGCGACCTGATCAAGAACTTCTGGGAGGGGATCTTCCCCAAGCGCCTACGCGCACGCCGCACCGCCGTCGACTGGCTGATGGCACGCATCCAGGGCTGGATGGCCGACGAATCGATCGCGATCGACCGCGGCTTGCTCGAGAACGGCATCGCGGTGCTCAAGGATCTCCAATCGCTCACCGAGGATCGCTGGGAGGGGGACGAGCCGGAGCTGTTCCAGGCCGAGCGCGCCATGACCAAGCGGCTCGATCTGCTGCCCGGCGAGCAAGCCGACGAACCATCGGAGCCGGAAGCCGAGGCCCAGGAGCAGGAGACGAGCCCACCCGCGCCGGCTCCGTCCGCCTCCGCCTCTGCCTCCGCTGCAGCCCGGCCGAACCCGACCCCTGCCCCCGCCCCCGTCCAACCAGTCGCGGCGCCGGGTTCCATCGCCTCCCGCACCGACGCACTCGCCTGCCTCGAAGCGGTGGCCGGTTTTTTCGAGCACAGCGAACCGCACAGCCCGATCCCCATGTTGGTCCGACGCGCAGTGCGTTGGGGCGGCATGGACTACCGCACGCTCTACGCCGAACTCCTGCGCCACGACCCCGCCGGCCAGGCCCGGTTATGGGAATTGCTCGGGCTCGAGGCGCCGGCGGGCGAAGGCGCACCGGCGCGTCCGATCGCACCGCCGCAACCGGCGCCCCAACCCACCGCCGTTTCCCAGTCCAGCGCCGCCCCGGCTCCGGGCGCAACCGCGCGACCGCCACCGCGCGTGGTCGCCCCTCCGCCCACTCGACCCACCGACTGACCACCCCTGACCCACCCATCTCATCGCTCACCCGAATCAAGAACCCGGCACCAAGGAGGCCCCCATGGCTCAAGAAGGATCTGTCGCGCCCAAGGAGCGCGTTAACATCACTTATCAGGCCGCGACCGGCGACGCGACCGAGGAGAAGGAGCTCCCGCTCAAATTCCTCTGCCTCGGCGACTACACCGGCCGCCCCGACGACACGCCGCTCGAGGACCGTAAGGCCATCTCGATCAACAAGGACAACTTCAATGACGTGCTCAAGGGGATGGCCGTCTCGATCAAGACCAACGTCGCCAACACCCTCGAAGCGGGCGAGGAGGCCGGGGAATTACCGGTCGAGCTGAAGATCGAATCGATGAAGGATTTCGGCCCCGAATCGGTGGCGCAACAGGTGCCGGAGCTCCAGAAGCTGCTGCAGCTGCGCGAGGCGCTGGCGGCGCTCAAGGGTCCGCTCGGCAACTTCCCTGATTTCCGCAAGCGGCTCCAAGCCCTGCTCGGCGACGATGCCAAGCGCTCGAAGATCCTCGAAGAGCTCGGCTCGGCCGAAGGCTGAACCGGGCCACCGCCCCCCCCACAAACACACACAACGGAGTCATCCATGCCTGAAGAAGCACAGGAAGCAGCAGCCGCCGGCGCCGAAGCCAGTGAGGGTTCCCTGCTCGATGAGATCATGGCCGCCACCAAAATGGCGCCGAGCGAAGAAGGCTACGACCTCGCCAAGCAGGGCGTGGCCGCCTTCATCACCGACATCATCTCGCCTGATCGTAAGGTCAAGAAGATCGACAAGACCCTGGTTGACGACATGCTCGGCCAGATCGACGCCAAGCTGAGCAAGCAGCTCGATCAGATCATGCACAACGAACAGTTCCAGAAGCTCGAATCGTCCTGGCGCGACCTGCGCACGCTGGTCGATCGCTGCGACTTCCGCGAGAACATCGCCATCGAGATGGTCAGCATCTCGAAGGAGGAGCTCGCGGAGGATTTCGAAGACGCCCCCGAAATCGTCCAGTCTGGTCTCTACCTCAAGGCCTACACCGCCGAGTACGGTCAGTTCGGCGGCGAGCCCTACGGCGCGATCGTCGCGGACTACAAGTTCGAGAATTCCGCTCCGGATCTTGCGCTGCTCAAGAACGCCGCGTCGGTGGCCACCATGTGCCACGCGCCGTTCCTCAGTTCGGTCGGCTCCCAGTTCTTCGGCCTCGAGAGTTTCGAGAAGATGGGCGAGCTCAAGGATCTGGATTCGATCATGAACGGCCCGAAATACGCTAAATGGCAGAGCTTCCGCGAGAGCGAGGACGCGCGCAGCGTCGGTCTGTGCGTGCCCGGCACCC
>JBEPXK010000059.1:0-12435 GCA_041641915.1 Planctomycetota bacterium | reverse complement strand
CAGCAGAAGACATAGAGCGTTTCATGTCTTATCAAGTGGCATGTTAGTTGAACTCCTTGAGCCCAACCACCCAGAGCGGTCTAACTCCAGAGCTGTGAAGAGCCCTGCCGCAGAACGCCATGAATAAGCCCTGCCGACGGCCGGCAGGGCTCTTCACAGTGCGCCAGGCATGGCGCGAAGCGCCATGGCCTGGCGCTTCGAACTGCGGAGGGAAACCGACGCAGGATGTGACCTGAGCGGTGGAAGACCGCTCCGCGGCCCCGGTGACCGGGAACGCGAACCGGAACCACAAGGGTTTCCGCCGCGAGGCGGGGTCTGAAGGAAGTGGAATGGGCGACTCCGGCCCGAGGAACACGAACTGCATACGAGGCACGTGGCCCGGAAAGCGGCGAGGCGGCTGTGATCGTCCGAATCGCATAGGTCATCCGGATCTGGGCAGGTGTATATGCAGCGGGTATGTGGAGTCGAAGGTCACGCGTCTTACCCTGGGAGATCTGCGTCCCTGCCCGTGTGGGCTAGGGCCGTTGCAAGACGGGCCGATGGGGCCGCAGAAGTCAGCTGAGGCCGGGTGGTGGGTGCGCACCCCACCGAAGGGCCGAACGATATGTGCCGATTCGGCACCGGAGACTCGATGATCGAGGGAGTTGCAGACCAGGGGGCTGGGAGGCCCGCCCGCAACGGGATGATAGGCGACGGCATCGCCGAAGACCCCGCCTGCGTGCAACAAGCGATCACGGCGTCCGAGGACCATGCCGATGAGCGGGCACCGATGTGCATCGAGGAGGTGGTACGCCGCGAGAACATGCACCGTGCTTGGCAGCGGGTTCGCAGCAACAAAGGCGCTCCGGGTGTCGATGGTCTGACCATCGACGAAACGAACGCCTGGCTGCAGACCCACTGGCCGAGGATCCGGGAGGAACTGCTCACGGGGACCTACGTCCCGCAACCGGTGCGGCGGGTGGACATCCCGAAGCCGAACGGCGGCGGAACGCGGACCCTGGGCATTCCCACGGTCACCGACCGGCTGATCCAACAGGCCGTCCACCAGATCCTGCTTCCGCACTACGATCCGACCTTCTCGGACGCGAGCTTCGGCTATCGGCCGGGGCGCAGCGCCCAGCAGGCGGTCTCGCGGGCGCGGGATCACATTGCCAGCGGGAAGCGCTGGATGGTGGACATGGACCTGGCGCAGTTCTTCGACCGCGTGAACCATGACGTGCTGATGGCGCGTCTGGCACGCCGGATCGATGACAAACGCCTCCTTCATCTGATCCGCCGGTATCTGCAGGCGGGGATGATGGCGGGCGGTGTGATCAGCCAGCGAACCGAGGGGACACCGCAAGGTGGCCCGCTCTCACCGCTCCTCTCCAACATCCTTCTCGATGAGATGGACAAGGAGTTGGAGCGGCGTGGGCACAGCTTCGTCCGCTATGCCGATGATTGTTCGATCTTCGTCCAATCGAAGCGCGCGGGTGAACGAGTCCTCGACTCGCTGGAGCGTTTCTTACAGAAACGCCTGCGGCTCCAGGTGAACCGGGACAAGAGTGCCGTGGATCGTCCGTGGAAGCGCAGCTTCCTGGGCTACACGGTCACCGTCCACAAGCAGCCGAAGCTCAAGGTGGCGCCGAAATCGGTTAAACGCCTGCGGGAAGGCCTTCGGGTCCTCTTCAGGCAGGGCCGTGGTCGGCGCCTGGATCGGACGTGTGCCGATCTGAAACCGAAGCTCATCGGCTGGCTCAACTACTTCCGTCTGGCCGACGTGAAGGTCACCTTCGAAACCCTGGATCAATGGCTCCGTCGTCGCCTTCGCTGCGTGCTCTGGCGGCAATGGAAGCGGCCTAAGACCAGGCGACGACGGATGATCGAACGCGGCCTCTCGGAAGAGCGAGCCTGGAAATCCTCGGTCAACGGTCGGGGGCCGTGGTGGAATGCTGGCGCCAGCCACATGAACGCCGCGATCCCGACCAGCTACTTGCGCAGCGCCGGTCTCGTGTGCCTCATCGACGAACATCAGCGCCTGAAGTGCTCATGTTGAACCGCCGTGTACGGAACCGTACGCACGGTGGTGTGGGAGGGCCGCCCCCGCAAGGGGGCGCCCTACCCGATTCCCTCCGGGCCCGGCTTCCTCGCTGTCGCTCGTCGCGCTCCACCGGCCGGCCGGTCCATCCTTGTGCCACGCGCGCGGGTTCGTTCTGGACTCCTCGCGGGCTCGCAGTTAGCCTGCGCGCATCATGGCTTGTCACCGGTACGTCCTGCTATCGACCGAGCGACTTAGCAGCGGGTTCCCTGGCCGCGCCTGAGGAACCCGTCCGCCGCCGGATCGAGCGTGGTCTCTCCGGCGGATCGCATGCTACCCGACAACGCCATCGGACCGCCACCCACTGCGGATCGCGGTCTTTCTCGAGGATACCATCATGACCCCGACCAGCGACGACGCCGAGCGCGTCATCATCTTCGATACCACCTTGCGCGACGGGGAGCAGAGCCCCGGGGCGAGCATGAACCTGGACGAGAAACTCCAGGTGGCCCGCGCGCTCGAGCACCTGGGCGTCGACGTGATCGAGGCCGGTTTCCCGATCGCTTCGATCGGCGATTTTGAAAGCGTGCACGCGGTGGCCAAGGGGACGACGCGTTGTCGCGTGGCCGGTTTGGCGCGCAGCCTCGAACGGGATATCGACCGGTGCGCCGAGGCGGTGGCTCCGGCCGGTGAGCGCGGACGGATCCACACCTTCCTCGCCACCAGCGCCATCCATCGCGAATACAAGCTCAACAAGGCCAAGGACGAGATCCTCAAGCAATCGGTCAAGGCGGTGGCCCATGCCCGCAGCGCGGTGGCCGATGTGGAGTTCAGCCCCGAAGACGCCTCGCGGACCGAACCCGAATTCCTCGCCGCGGTGGTCCAGGCGGTGATCGAGGCCGGTGCGACCACGGTCAACATCCCTGATACCGTTGGCTACGCCTATCCGACCGACTTCGCCGAGCTGATCAGCTACCTCAAGCAGAACGTGCCCGGAATCGAGCGCGCGGTGATCAGCGTGCATTGCCACAACGATCTCGGTCTCGGTGTGGCCAACAGCCTGGCCGCGATCCGCGCCGGTGCGCGTCAGGTCGAATGCACCATCAACGGCATTGGCGAGCGCGCCGGTAACGCCGCGCTCGAGGAACTGGTCATGGCGATGCGGGTGCGCCCCGACCTGTTCGGCGATGTGAGCACCGGGATCGTGACTCAACAGTTGTTCGGCTGTTCGCGGCTGGTCACCGGGATCACCGGGCTGCCGTTGCAGCGCAACAAGGCGATCGTGGGCGACAACGCCTTCGCCCACGAGTCGGGGATCCACCAGCATGGGGTGATCAAAAACCCCGAGTGTTACGAGATCATGACCCCCGAGTCGGTCGGCGTGCCCAAGACCAACATGGTGCTGGGCAAGCACTCCGGCCGGCACGCCCTGGCCGGACGGTTGGCCGAGCTCGGGTTCGAACTCGACGAGGCGGCGGTGGGCAAGGTGTTCGATGCCTTCAAGGCCCTGGCCGATCGCAAGAAGGAGATCTACGACGGCGATCTGTTCGCGTTGGTCGAGCAGGAGGTCCGCGGCCGTGAGGTCAGCATCTACCGGCTGGCGCATCTGAACACCTGCGCCGGGACGGCCCAGGTCGCGACCGCGACGGTGACCATCGAGAAGGCCGGCGAGAGCTTCACCGACGCGGCCACCGGCGACGGTCCGGTCGACGCGGTGATCAACGTGGTCGACCGCATCTGCGGGGTCAGCGGCAAGCTGATCGACTACCGGCTGCGGGCGGTGACCGAGGGGCGTGACGCGCAGGGCGAGGTGACCATCCAGGCTGACATCGACGGGCATCACGTCGGGGGCAAGGGGCTGTCCACCGACGTGGTCCACGCGAGTTGTCTGGCCTACCTCGACGCGGTCAATCGCGCCGGGTTCCTCAGGCGCGACGCGCGCTGAAGCCCCGTTTCGGCCGCCGCAAAAAGCAGCCCGCCCGAGGAATCGGGCGGGCTGCTGCGTCTGCCGGATGGCGGACTTGAACCGCCGACCTTTGCTTTACGAAAGCACTGCTCTACCGACTGAGCTAATCCGGCGCGGTCGGCTCGGCATCGCTGCGGGAGCCCCACAGCGACGGGACGCGGTTTGTACGCCCACTCCCCCAGCGGTCAAGCCGCGCCCGCGCGGTGCTGCTGCCGGCCGCGCTCGGCGCCCCGACGCGCGTCGAATCGGCGGTGAAAGCGCTGGTCCATCCAGGGCTGCTGCGTATACTCGCCGGTCGCTTCTGGCCCGGCGATCATGCTTACATTCAATCGACGTTGCTCCCTGTTCTGTTATCGCTTCGCACCGGTGGTCACGACCGACCATCTGGACGTGGCCCTGGCTGCGATCGACCAGCTCGGTCGCCGCGGGCTGCGGCGAGGCGAGATGCGGCTGCTGTTCGATTTCCTCGCGGTGCGTCGCTTCGAGGTCGACGCCATGGCGATTCAGGCCCTGGCCCAGCGCCGGGCGCGCAACGTGCCGCCCGGGGTCGACGTGCGCAGCGCGCACGTGCTCTCGGGGGTGACCCGCGAGCGGATGCACGATTTCTATCGCCGCAACCTGGCCGGCTCGCCGATCACCACCCGGCGCTTCGGTTGCATGCTCGAAGCGCTGTTCTGGCTCGAGGCCCAGGCATACAGCCCCAACGACGCTGAGCCGGTGCTGGTCGCGACCTGAGGTCCGTCATTCGCTGCGGCGCAGCAGGTGGTGTGAGGTGTCGGCGCTGCCGTCGTCGTCGCCACGCAGATGGGTACCGACGCTGCCGGTGCGTTGTTCGGCCGCGGTGGCGATCAGGCGACCGACGAGCAGGGCATTCTGCAACTGCCAACCGCTGCGATCGGGAAACTGCGCGTGGGCCTGATGTTCGCTCCAGAAGCCGATGCCGCGGCGGACGCTGGCCAGGTCGGCAGCGTGGCGCAGGATGCCGACGCGCTTCCACATCTGGGTGCGCAACGAACTGAGCAGGTCGGCGACATCGATGAACGGATCGCTCGGCCGAAGCGACTCGCAGCGCAGGCGCAGCTGGGTCGGCGCCTCGCCGTCGGCGTTCGCCGCGCCCTGACCGCACCGCAGGCCGGTGATCACGCCTTCGAGCAGACTGTTGGAGGCGAGGCGGTTGGCGCCGTGCAGGCCGGTGCAGGCGACCTCGCCGCAGGCGAACAGGCCGGGGATGGTGGTGGCGCCGGCGGCGTCGACCAGCACGCCGCCGCAGTGGTAGTGGGCGCTGGGGTGGACCGGGATCCATTCGCGACCGATGTCGATCCCGATCGAGGCGCAGGCGCGATGGATGTTGGGGAAGCGCCGTTCGACGTAGCCGGGAGGCAGATGGGTGGCATCGAGCCAGACGTGGGGCACGTCGCCTTCGACGATCTGGCGCAGGATCGCGGTGCTGACCACGTTACGCGGCGCCAGCTCGGCATCGGGGTGGACCTGCTCCATGAAGCGTTCGCCGGCGTGGTTCTTGAGGTAGGCGCCTTCGCCGCGCATGGCTTCGGTGATCAGCAGGCGGGCGCGGCCGGCCACGTAGAGCGTGGTCGGATGGAACTGGACGAATTCCATGTCGGCCAGATCGGCTCCGGCGCGGTAGGCCATGGCCAGGCCGTCGCCGGTGGCGATGCGCGGGTTGGTGGTTTCGCGGTAGACCCGGCCGCAGCCGCCGGTGGCGAGGATGGTGGCTCCGGCGGTGGCGACGTAGAGCTCGCCGCCCTGCTCGAACAGCAGGCCGCGCGCGCGACCGTCCTCGACCAGCAGATCGATGGCGAAGGTGTGCTCGCGCAGCGTGATGCCGGGGTGGGCGCGGATCGCGGCGACCAGGCTGCGGGCAATCTCCTGTCCGGTGGCATCGCCCTGGGCATGGAGCACCCGGCGTTTGCTGTGTCCGCCTTCGCGGGTCAGCGCCGGCAGGCCGGCGGGGTTGCGGTCGAAGGCGCAGCCGAGGTCGCGCAGCACGGTGATGGCGTGGCCGCTTTGCGCGAGCAGGTCGCGCACCGCCGCGGGGTCGCACAGGCCGTCGCCGGCGCGCAGGGTGTCGCGGACATGGCGCTCGATGTCGTCGCCCTCATCGCGCTCGCCGGCGCCGAGCAAGCCGGCGATGCCGCCCTGCGCGTAGGCGGTATTCGATTCGCCGGGCTCGGCTTTGGCCAGCAGGAGCACGGTGCAGCCGGCGTCGGCCGCGCTCAGCGCGGCGATGGCGCCAGCGATTCCCGAGCCGACCACGATGACATCGGGATGAATCTGCGGCAGACGCCGGGTGTCGAAGCCGACCAGATAGCGGACGCTCGGCGGCGAAGCGATGGGGCGCGTGCGCATCGCGACACGGTAGCCAGGCCGGCAGGGGAGTCTACGCCGGCCCGGCTCCGGGCGGTGGTAGCACCGCCGGTCCGGGCAGCATCTCCGCCGCCGGTTCGTGGTCCGGGCGATGGGTCAAGGCGCGGGCGCAGGCGGCGAAGGCCTCGCCGCGCTCGGCGAAATCGTGCCATTGGTCGGTCGAGGCGCAGGCAGGGCTGAGCAGAACGGTGCCCCCGGCCCCGCCGAGCGCCGCGATGGCGGTGCGGACCGCTTCGCGCAGGGTCGGGCAGGAGTGGGGTCGCAGTCCGGCCGCGGCGCAGGCGGCGGCCAGGGCTGGCGCGCAGGTGCCGGTGCACACGGGAATCGCACTGCGGCCGGCGAGCGCATCAGCCAGACCGGTGAAGCTGTGGCCCTTGTCTGCTCCGCCGAGGATGACCGTCAGCGGACCGTCGATGGCGGCGAGCGCCGCGATGGTGGCATCGGGGTTGGTGGCGATGCTGTCGTCGACGAAGCACAGGTCGCCGCTGCGGTGGACGGTCTCGAGGCGGTGCGGCAGCGGCGAGAGCGCGGCGAGGCGGATGCCGGCGATGCCCGGCCCCAGGCCGGTGGTCAGCGCGGCAGTGAGGGCGAGCGCGATGTTGGCCGCGTTGTGTTCGCCGGGCAGGCGCAGGACTGCGCGTTCAGCGATCAGCGTGCCGTCTTCGGTGCAGAAACCGTCGCGACCATAGCCGACGCGTTGTGCCGGTGGCCGGGCGGGGCAGTCCGGCGCGATCGACGCGGCGAGATCGGGATGGTGTACGCGCACCGCGGCCCAATCGAGCAGGCGCAGCTTGGCCGCGTGGTAGTGCGCGACGTCGGGGTGCCAGTCGAGGTGGTCGGTGCTGAGATTGGTGATCACCGCGACGTCGATGCGCGGTGCGAGCGCCTGGAGATACCACAGCTGGAACGAGGACAGCTCGCAGACCACCGCCGCTTCGGGCCCGTACAGCCGCAGGAGGTCGAGCAGCGGCCGGTGGGAATTACCTCCCACCGGGCGGTCGAGCAGCACCCCGCAGGCGTTGGCGGTGGTGCTCTTGCCCTTGGTGCCGGTGACCGCGATCCGCGGCCCGCGGTGGTGGGCGAAGAACAGTGCATCGGCTCCGAGCACCGGGGGATGTCCGGCGGGCAGCCCGGCGAGCACCCGCGGCGGGATCGCCGGGCTGGCGAGGACCAGATCGCAGCGGCGCAGTACCGGATGAGCGGTGTTGCCGATGTGCCAGGGCCAGCCGTGGGCGGCGGCGGTGGCCATGGTCTGCGGTAGCGCGGCGGGCAGGCGTTGGTCGAGGATCGCCACGTGCGCCCCCAGTGCCTGGCAATAGCAGCCGGCGGCGATGCCGCCGCCGTGGCTGCCGGCGCCCCAGATCACCACCCGGGCTCCGGCGAGCTCATCAGCGCTGGGGACGTGCGCCGGTCGCGGGGGAGCGACAAAGGGGGGCGGGTGCATGGGAGGGTCCTGTGCTGCGGGGCTACGCGCTCGGGACGCGAGGGGCGTAGCTTCTCGAGGTGAGCGTCTGGCGGGGCATTGCCCCGGATGATGCCCCTGCGGGGCCGGTGTCGTGCCCCATCAAAGGACGTCGGGCGCGGGGCCGGTCGCGTCGGGAGTGTCGTCGGGCAGGGCCTCGCAATCGACGCCGGGCAGGTTCTCGCCGCGGGTCCATTTGCGCAGGCCACCGCAGATGACCTGGGCCTCGGCCTCGTCGATGCCGCGTTTGACCACCGCCGAGCCGTTCTCATGGGCTTCGAGAGTGATCATTTCGGCGACCTCGAGGCTGAGGGCGGCGGCGCGCTGGACCGCGAAGACCACCTGGTCGATGTCGTGGTAGTCATCATTGTGCAGCACCACCTTCCAGCCGCGGTCGGGATCGGGTGGCGGGCGCTGCGGTTGCAGGCCCGGTAGATCGCGCGGTTTGGGGATGGTCCTGGTGTCGGGCATGGGCGCGGGGCGCTAGTCCGGAAGGTGGGTCCAGGTCACCGGGGCCCGGGCGGGAGCGGTGCAGGCGAGGATGGCCATCGCCTTGTCGGCGAACAGCGGTGCCATCCGGCGCAGGTCATCGCCGGCCGAGACGGCGCCGGCACGGGCGATCTGCTGGAGATGGGTTTCGAGCCCGACGGGGTCGACGCCGCGATACCACGAGGCCAGCGCCCAGGCCAACAGGTCGACGCCGGTGGGCTTGCTGGCGGCGACGCGGGCGAAGGCGCTGTCATCGACCAGCGTCTCGGCCGTCTCGGCCCAGAGCAGGCCGCCGAGCACCTTGCCCACCGGATCGTCGCTCAGGGCGCGGGCCACCAGCGCCGGGCCGCGCGGGGCCGCGGCGGCGCGCAGTTCGCTCGGCACGCTCAGCAGGCCGACGGCCTGCCATTTTGCGGCGTCGCCGTCGCTGAGGTGATGGATCAGGTCGCGCACGGCGCTGTCGTCCTGGATGGTGCCGCTTTCGAGCAGCGCGCAGGCGGTCAGGACCCTGACCACCGGGTCTTTGCCGACAAGAGTCCGCTGGCGGGCCGCGAGCCACTCCACGGCTTTGGCGCGGGCGCGGCGGATCTCCTGGCCGCGCTGGAGGTGGGCGGCCAGTGGAGCGGCCTGGAGCGCGAGGGTGGCGAGCGCGGTGGCGCCGAGCACGTCGGTGCCGCGGAAGCTGCCGTTCATGTTCTGGTGCTGCAGGATCTCGACCTGGGCGGTGCCGAGGGTGTCGAGGCCGACGCGTTCGTCTGTGGGATCGCCGATGCCCAGCTTCAGCGCCCGCTGCAGGCCTTCGCTCGCGCGCCAGTCCATCAATTCGATGGTTTCGAGTTCGATGTCCTCCGGCAGGGGCGGGGGTACCGCCGCCTCGGCCGGCGCCTGGGCGTCGCTCCAGGCGACATCGCTGGTGAACAGGGTGGCTGCGTTGTGCGCCGGTGCCGGGGTGATGGACGGTGGCGGCAGCTCGGGCACGACCGCGACCACGAAGATCACCGCAACGACGAACAGGAAGGCGGCGATGATCACCGCGCTGCGGGCGGCGCGGAATACGCGTTCGACCTGGGCGTCGCGATTGGTCACCGCGACCGAGCCGGCGACCTGTTGGATCGAGACCTGCAACCGCGCGCCGCAGCGGTGGCAGAAAACGGCGCCGAGCGGATTGTCGTGTTGGCAGTCCTGGCAGGGGATCATGGCTTGAGGGTCCTTTCCGCCAGTACCTTGCCCTTGACCGTCAGGGTGATGTGCGCTTGGGGCGTGCCTGAGCTCACCGGAATGGCGAAGAGCGAGCCGTAGCGGTGCAGGCGCTCGGGTGGGACCGCGCGGTTGTCCATGGCGACCGTGATCTCGTCGGTGGCCAGATCGTCGGTGGCGTTGGTCACGTGGAAGGCGACGGCGTCCTGACCCAGGCGCATGCCCATGACCTGGGGGGTGAAGAGCTGGCGCTTGGCCGCATCGGGGAACAGCCGCTTCAGCGCCAGGGTGTCCATGCGGTGCAACGCCAGGGCCAGTTCGAGCCCGCGGCGGTGGCTCGGCGCGACCCGCGGCAGCAGCTGTTCGACCACGCCCCAGCGCCCGGCGCCGTGGGCGCGCATCGCCGCGGCGGTGACCAGCTGGGTGTCATCCGAATCGGCCGCCGCCTGGAACAGCGCTTCGTTGTCGCCGCTGGCCAGCAGCGCGGCCGCGGCATCGGCGCCGGTGCGTTGGTTGCTCGGGAGCACCGCGGCCACGATCGCGCGCAGGTCGGCGAGCACGCGCTGGCGGCGGGTGTCGTCGGCCCCGAGCACACCGCGGTCCTGTACGGCGAGGCTGACCAGCCGTCGCAGGAAGACGGTCCGCTGGTCGCTGGACAGGCGCGAGGCGGGGTGCTGGAGTGCGCCGCTGCGTTCGCGCAGCATCTTCCGGCGGGAGCGACGCTGGTCCTCGCTGGCCACGCCCTGTCCGAGCTGGTCGAGCTCGGCGAAGAAGGCGGAGGCGAGCTGGCAGTGGTGCTGGGCCGGATGGCGGGGGAACAGGGTCAGCAGCTGACCGCAGGCATCAGCGAGCGCGTCGGCATCGGCTGCGCGCCAGGCCGCGGCCACCTGTTGTTCGAGGGTGTACTTGAGCACCGCCAGCTGAGGCGCTTCACGCGCGCCGCCGGCGCTCGGCGGCAGAGCGGGAACCGGG
Organism: Planctomycetota bacterium; assembly: GCA_041641915.1. GTDB lineage: Bacteria > Planctomycetota > UBA11346 > UBA11346 > UBA11346 > SLQH01. The sequence continues at coordinate 1,947 of JBEPXK010000059.1, read as the reverse complement.
CGGGAGATGACGTTGGCCAGATCGGCGGCGTGGGTGAGCAGGGGGGCGTCGGGGCCGCGATTGAGCGTGACGCCGGGGTCGCGCTGATGGATCAGGCCGGCGAGCTGGGCGCCGGCCTCGGCCAGGGTCCGGGCCTGGCCCCCGGCGCGGCGAGCGATGGCGGCGAACTGGTCGACGCTTGCTGGCGCAGTGAGGTCGACCGCCGGCAGCGCGATGCTTGGGTCGTCGGCGTTGATCAGGTCCTGGTCGCCGGTGTAGCTGCTGCGGGTTTCGGGATTGGTGAACCGCTCGCGGTGATGCTCGGCCAGCGCGGAGCCGGCCAGCCAGGTGTCGATCCCGCTCCAGACCATCAAGGCGGCGATCAGGACCAGGACTCCGGTGGCCGCGAACAGCGACCAGGCGACGATCAGTCGGGGGTTGCGGGCCATCGTGCTCAGCGCTCCTTGCCGATGAGCAGGTTCTCGGCGATCGGGCCTTTGACCGTGGAATCCTCCATGTGGGTATCGGACCAGACATAGAGGTGGCCGGCCGGGATCACGACCGCGCCGCGACGACCGGCGGTGCGTAGGGGCTGACCCATGTCGAAGGGCTGGCCGTTGACGCTGAGTGCACCGTTCGGCTCGATGCGCACCGTATCGCCCGGCAGACCGGCGACGTAGCCGAAGCCCGCTTTGGGCTTCTCGTCGGCGCGCCACCAGCCGACCAGATCGCCGCGGGCGACGGCGCTGGCACGGTCGACCGGCCTGAGGGTGACCGAGTCGTCTCCCGACAGGGTCGCGATCTCGTTGTAGCGGTCGGGCAGGGTGATCTGGGTATAGGAGCGGACGTATTGAACGAAGATGATCAGTCCGACGACCAGCGCCGCCGGCACCAGATACGACTTGACGGCATAGATGAAGCGCAGCACGTGGTCCATGGCGTTATCGAATCCTGTGGGGCCGGGCGGCAACCAGCGAGGGCGTTGCCGGATCCGCAGCGTATCAAAGGGGCGCTGCGGACAAAGGCCCGCCTCGCCGCGCCACACGGTCTTCGCGCGGGCTTGTCGATGGCGTTCTCGCGGGCATCCTGCCGCCATCCCGACGAGACAGGAGGGTGCGGATGGGATATCCACGGACGACGGATAACGGGTTGATGGTGGTGCTCTCGGGGCCGTCGGGCGCGGGCAAGAGCAGCCTGATCGCCGGGTTTCTCGCCCGGCGGAGCGATTTCGCCCAGAGCGTCTCGGCGACCACCCGCGCACCGCGACCCGGCGAGCGCGAAGGGCGAGACTACTTCTTCCTCGACGCGGACGCCTTCACCGACCTGGTCGCGACCGACGGCCTGCTCGAACACGCCACGGTTTTCGGCCAGCACCGCTATGGCACCCCCCGCGCTTTCGTCGAAGCGCGCCTGGAGCGCGGCGAGGGGGTGATCGCCGATGTGGATGTGCAGGGGGCGCAGCAGATCCGGCAGAGCATGCCGGCGGCGGTGCAGGTGTTCGTGATCCCGCCAGACGAGGCCGAGCTGGAGCGTCGGTTGCGCGGACGTGGCACCGAGAGCGATGCGGCCGTGGCCCGGCGTCTTGACGAGGCGCGGCGCGAGATCGCCTGCTGGCGGCGCTATGACTACCTGTTGGTCAACGACGCGCTCGACGCAGCAGTCGATCGACTCGAGGCCATCGTCCGGGCCGAGGTGTTGCGCACTGTGCGGGCGCCGCAGTCCGCGGACTGAGGCCGACCGCCGGCCGCCAAGACAACGACCCCGCATCGAGCGATGCGGGGTCGTTGGTCGCGCCACTGGGCGCTGCGCCGAAGGCGCGAGGGGGCAGCGCCCCCTCTGGAGTCACTTGGCGACGGTGGCGATCTTGTTGCGCGCGTGGCGCGAGATGTCCTTGTCTTCGGCCATCAGGCGCAGCATGCGCTTGACGTCGCCGGCGAACAGATCGTTGCGGATCGACTTGAGAATGCC
>JBEPXK010000058.1:0-12643 GCA_041641915.1 Planctomycetota bacterium | reverse complement strand
CTCGCCCGGCTCGCCGCCGCCGGCGGCAACGCGGCGGAGATCTGGATGTGCTCCTGGAACCTGGCCCTGGAGTGGCGCGACGACTGGCCGCATTTCCATGGCGTCGGCCGCTACCACCAGCCCAACGCCCAGCGGCTCGATCGCATTCTCGACCAGGCCTACGCCCACGGCGTACGCGTCAATCTGGTGATCCACAACCACGGCATGGGCAGCGAGCGGGTCGATCGTGAATGGCAGAACAACCCCTTCAACAAGCGCAACGGCGGTCCGTTCCGCTCGGCCACTGCCCTGTTCCATCACCCCTTCGCCCTGGCCAAGCAGGAGCAGTACCGTCGCTACCTCGTTGCGCGCTATGCCGACCACCCGGCAATCCTCGGTTGGAAACTGTGGAGCGAGATCAATCTCACCGCCGGACACAGCCATCTGCGCGAATGGCACCGCCACGCGAGCGAGCGTTGGCACGCGCTGGACATCTACGACCATCCGGTAAGCACCCACTGGGCCGGCGATTTCCGCAGCCCCGACCGGGCGATCGTGCGCCTACCCCAGATCGACTACGTGTGCATCGACGCCTACCACGGCCGTCGCGAAGACCGCGGCAAGCTGCTCTCGCAGCTGTTGCGCGACAGCACCCTGCACCGCGGCGCCGGACTCGCCCGCTTCGGCAAGCCGGTACTGGTGACCGAGTTCGGCGGCAGCTCCAAAGCCTGTCCCGAACCCCAGCTGATCGCCGAACACCGTTCCGGCCCCTGGGCCGCGCTCACTTCCGGCCACGGCGGCACGCCGATGCTGTGGTGGTTTGAATGGGTCGACCAGAATGAGCGCTACGGGGCCTATTCCGCGGTCGCGCGTTTCCTCGCCGGCGAGGACCTGCGCGGCGCGGACAAGCGCTCAGAGAAGCTCACCGGACGCAGCGCCGCCGGTCCGCTATGGATCAACGCCTGGTTCGCACCGGGCGATATGCTCGGCTACATCCTCGACCGCAGCTGGGGCTACGACGGCGAGAGCGAGGCGCTGCATGAGCAGGCCGCGGTGACAATCGGCAGGCGGGTCGCCGCCGGAGCGATGCAGGTGGAGTGGTGGGATGCCGACTCGGGGCGTATCCGGCAGCGCCGCGACGTCGACCATCCCGGCGGGAAGCTGGTCCTCCGGGCGCCGCCGTTCCGCCGCCATATCGCCTTCAAGTTGCGGCGCCGCACCGAACCGTCGGACGATTGACCGGCCGAGTGTGCGAACTGCCTGCCGGCGCACGCGCAGTTTCGACTTCAGCGGCGTTGGCGGTCGACTAGAGGAGGGGGTGCGCAGGAACAGCGCCGCGCCCATCCAAGGAGGTTTCCATGGCATTGCGTGACGGACCCCGTCGCCGAATCCGGTTGATCACCGCCCTGGCCGCCCTGCTGGCCACCGGACAGGCCGCGGCGCTCGAATACGCACCGCGCGAGTTCCCCGGCCGATCCGGACTGCGGCTGAACGTCTATACCCCGATCGAAGACATCGAGATCGTGCGTAATGTCGAACCGGGCGACAGCTTCACCGCCGAGGTCGCCTGGGTCCATTCCTACCCGATCCAGCCGCTCAGCCGTTTCCGCCTCAGCGGCAGCCCCGCGCTCGCGGTGGTGATCCAGAGCGCCGAGGATCAGGGCATCTCCGTCGACTACACCGCGCCGATCGTCCGCTACCATCTCGGCCTGGTCACCGACCTGACCGGGAACCTGCGTATCGAAGCCACACCCTTCGTCGGCATCGGCTTCGGCTTCCTCGACATCAGCGTGCCCGAGTTCGAGGAATACGAACCCGGCCTGACGGTCGAATACGGCCTCAACCTGGGCCTGTACGCCAACTTCGGCAACGTCGAGATCGGCGGCGGCGGCGGCTACACCAACCGTCAGGGCCTGCAACGTTTCGTGTTCGAAGAGACGACGGTGGTCCGGCTCGACGTGGACCAGGAGTACTTCTGCGCCTTCCTCACCGCTGGCTGGCGTTTCTGAGCCAGCCGGCGCGATGGCGCTGCCCGCCGCGTGGTGCCGCCTGCTCGCCCTGATGGCGCCGCAGGGGAGACTGTCAACGGCCCGTGGTCGCCACCGTTCTCAGCGGTAGCAGCCGAATGGACCGGCCCCCCTGGCCCTGTCGGTATTCTCCAGGATCGCCAGCCCCATCGCTCGCGATGGGGCCCGCAATAGTCGGGTAACCACTCATGACCGGTGGCTCTGAGTCGTTACCTCAGGTGTCGCTCGCGTATCGTCGGGCGCCGACCCGTCCCGGCTCAAGCCGCCTCGCGCGACCCAGGTCGATACCGGGGCCATGCCATGCGTACGGCCGGAGCATTGCTCCGGCCGTACGCGTGTTCGCAACCGGGTCGACCTGGCTCAGCCGCTGTTGACCATCACGCTGGTGAGGTACTTCCAGTCGCTGTGAAGATCGCTGTCGATCGCGTTCTCCTGACCAGGCGTGGGACCGGCCCAGATATCGACGTTGACCGGCTGGCTGTCGTTGACGATCACCGTTCCCTGTTCGATCCAGCTGCCGGCCTCTTGGGTCGACCAGGTCACTTCGATATCAGGACTGTCGGAGCTGTTGTCGTCGTACAGAGCGACGTAGGCTTCGAACTCGCCGACCATCACCCATTCCTTCGACACCCAGCCCTCCCAGCCGTAACCAGCACCGAGGTAACCGTGCGGGGAGACCGTACCCATGAACGGGGAGAGCCAGAGGTAGCCGGCGTCGTTGAGGCTCGGCTCCTTGACGTAGAGATCGATATCGACGTTCGGATCGCTCCATTCGAGCATGAAACCGAAGCCCGGCGGGTTCTCGACATCGAACATGCTGCTGCCCACCAATTCGCGCACGAAACTGCACCAGTTGGGCATGCTGCCGAGCATGACCTGCTCGAAGCCATCCATGCTGATCAGCCCTTCGTCGCCGATCGAACTCGGCAGGAAACCGCCGATTCCGGTGCACGAGGCCAGGCCCGTCGGTTGGCTGCCGACGACCCGGAACTCGTTGGCGACCACCATGTTGTCCAACGCATTCTCGGTGCTGGTGAACAGCGCCGCGGGCAAGGCGGCGGAAGCATGGCTCTTGACCTCGGCGATGAAGTGCCCGAGGTCGCGATCGACCTCGGCGTCGATCGCGACCGTCGCCTCGCGCGCGGCCTCGATCTCAGAACGATAACCGTCGAGCAGCGCGGCTTCCATGTCCGCAGCGAGATCGTCGAGCGCCGAACGGAACAAGGGGTAGACGCTCAGGTCGAGCGCCGACTTGGTCACCGAGCCGTGCGCGGTGCCGTAGGAATCGACGAAATCCTTGCAGATGGTGGCAGCGTAGGTCTCCGGGGTCTGATCCGGATTGGCGGTCAGGTGCTGCAGCATCGGGGTGTAGGGGTCGCCGTCGCCCGGCTCGGTCAGCAGCGAGGCGACGAGGTAGTCGCAGTGCTCGTACAGGACCTCGGCCACCTCGAGCCGCGCCATCAGACAGGCATCGATGTCGACGATGTCGAAATGGGCGCCGCCGTCGACGATGGCCGTCCGCATCTCGTGCAGGTCCATCATGTCGTAGCCGCTGTCGGTCTCGTCCTGGCACACGCCGACGAGGTTCTGGCCATGATTCCACAGCACGAGCACGTTGTGATCGGCCGGGTAGTCGGCGGTGGTCTGGCTGATGAAGCCGGCGAGCGTCGCCGGATCGGCCATGTCCTGATTGATGCTGGCGCTGATCGGTTCGACCGAGCCGGACTTGACCAGGTAGGTCGTCGTCTCGAACGAGGGCAACCCGGGAATGTTGGCGTCGGCAGGGCTGTTGACGCTCTCGTAAGCGAGATAATCGGTGCCGAACTCGGCCTTGACGATCACGTTGACGTTGTCGTTGGAGCCAACCTGCATCATCTCGCGGATGTCCTTGAGCCCCGCCGAGGCGAGGTTGTTGTCCGCGGCCATGTAGACCATGAAGGTCCAGGTCTTTTCGGAGGTGCCCGGGGTGCCGCCCGGGGTGCCCTCGTCATCGTCATCGCCGCCGCCGCCACCACCACCACCACCGCCAGTGGCGGCATGATCGACATCCAGCTTGCCACCGATCGGAGTGGAGATCTTGTCGTCGCCGCCGCAGCCGGTGAGGCCGCAAGCCATCACCGTGATGAGGCAGATGATCAGCGGATGGGCAGTCGCTCGCATGGTTTCCCCCCTCGGACCTCGGTTCACCACGTCGTCTCGACCGTCTGCGGCTGGCTGCCACCAACGCGCGGTGAGAGGTCGTGACCGGCGAGTTTAATCGCTCCGGCGGGCGGACAACCGTTAAACCACCTGTCTAGCTGCAGGCGTATGGGATGCAGGGCGCTTGTCACTGTGCGCCGAACCCCCGCCCCTGGCCGCAGTTGGCGCTTGGATGCCCGTGACGTGGACCTAAACGCATGTGAGCGGACGCGAGCGGCGTCCGTCCGGCTTCGTCGTGGGCTGGTGGCCAGGGTGCGATGCGTCCCTTGCGCTCGTCACCGTTGGCCCGGCAGGCATCGCCCGGCGCGTGCCCACAGCTTTGAGGGAGGTCCCTTCCATGCATCGATCGTTGGCAGCCGTCCATCGTCGCGCGCTCCCGGCGCTCGGCATCGCCCTGGCCCTGCTCCTGGCGAGCGCACATGCCCACGCCGCGACCGCCTATCACAGCGAGGTGCGCACCCTTTCGGGCCTGCGCCTCGACATCTCCACCCCGATCGTGGACGAGGACCTGGTCGAAGGTCTGGAGATCGACACCGCGATCGCGGCCGAGATCCTCTCGCACCATCGTCGCCCCTTCGCTCCCGCCAGCCCGTGGAAACTCGGCGCTGCCTTCGGCCTGTTCAGCACCTTCCAGACCGCGGAGATCGGCGACCAGGAGGTCTTCTACAGCGGCAACACCCTCCGCGCCCATCTCGGTCTGGTCTATGAGTTCGGCGAGTCGGCCCGTATCGAGCTCATGCCCTACGTCGGCATCGGCCTGGGCTGGCTCGACCTGGACAACCCGCAGTTGGCGATCCGCGAACCGGGTCTGATCACCGAGATCGGGGCAACCCTCGGCGCGTTCGTCAATCTCGGTCGCATCGACATCGGTGCCGGCGCCACCTACACCTCGTGGCGCAACCGGAACAAGTACCGTCACGAAAGCGATGCCATCGTCGAGATCGAGGTCGAGCAGGACTACCCCAGCGCGTTCGTCTCGGTCGGCTACCGCTTCTGATCCGGGCGGACCACCCAGGGGCAACGCCTCTGTGGTCCATTCGCCAGCGACAGGACCGCCCCGCTGGCGCTGGCGGTATCGCCGACCTTCATGGGATCAGGCACAACGGCAGCGCCAGCCAGCAGATCGCCTCACCGACCAGCAGCCGGTTACGCCAGGTCCAACCGCTGTCGGTGCCGAGACAAGCGACCACCGATCCCCACAAACCCGCAACCCACCAGGCGGTCGCTCCGGTGCCCCACAGCACCAACAGCACCGCCGGCGCCTGGAGGAGGTGGACCAGGATCAGGCGCAGTGCCCCGAGGCTCGCGTCGGGCTCAGCCATCGAGCAGTGCACGGTAGGCCGCGGCCCGGGCCTGCGGGTCCGCGGCGCGACACAGATCGCCGGCCACCGCCACCCCGTGCGGCAGCAGATCGAGCAGCGCCGGCAGGCGTTCGAGGGTGATCCCGCCAATGGCGAAGGATGGCGGCAGCGACTCCGCGGCGACCTGGCGCAGCAGCGTGGGACCGCGCACCGGCTCGTGCGGCTTGGTGGCCGTGGCGAAGACCGGCCCCAGGCCGATGTAGTCGACCGCGCCGCTGCGCGCCGGCGCCAGTTGCTCGCTCGCATGCACGCTCAGGCCGATGGCACAGCCGGGGCCGACCACCCGTCGCACGTGCGCGGGTGGCAGGTCGTCCTGACCGATGTGCACGCCGTCGCTGCCGAGGGCCGCAGCCACGGCGACGTGATCGTTGACCACGAACAGCGCGCCGGCCGCGCGCACCGCCGCCTGCATCCGTTCGGCCAGCTCCAGGTAACGCCGCGGGTCGAGCCGTTTGGCCCGCAGCTGGACCGCGCCGGCACCGCCGCGGGCCACCGCCGCCGCCACGGCCACGGGGTCCTCGCACAGCGCGATATCGATCAGGGCGTACAACCGCACCGCGCGCAGGCGCTGCTGCGGCAAGCGGCCGAGCAGGTCGGACTCGGCGGTATAACAGGCGTAGCGCATGGCCTCGAAGGCCGGCGCGTCCAAGCCCGCGAGCTTGGCGAACTCCTCGAGTGCGCGCAGGGCCTCCTGTGCGCGGCGCGCGTTGGCGTGGATGATCGATGCCAGATCGCTGCGCCGGGCCTCGTCGGCGGCGGCGATCGCGGTGCCGACATCGCCCGGGGTGTCGCGCCGGGCGCTCGCCGAGGCGGGAATCGCGGCTCGCAGACGATGCCGGAGATCCTTGAGCGCGGCGGCCTGAGCGCGATCGTCGCCGAGGAAGCGGGCGACCTCCTCGAGCACGCGCAGGCCTTCCGCCGCGCGATTGGCATCGGCATCGAGGATCCGCTCCACCCGCATGGTCGGATCATGCTCCGGGCGTGGAATCGGCAAGCGCCTCGCCCGTCTCGCCGGGCGAGGCCGTGGGTCCCGGATCCGCACCCCGGGCCCAACGCCGGCTGTCCGGCGGCAGGGCCGCCATCCGCCGCAGGCGCGGCAGCACGAACTCGCGCAGCAGGATGCGCAACGAGGCCGCGATCGGCACCGCGAGGATCAGCCCGAGGATGCCCCAGAGATAGCCGAAGAACAGCAGTGCGAGAATCAGCACCACCGGATGCAGTTCGACCTCGCGGCCCATGATTGTCGGGGTGAACACGGTCATCTCCAGGCCCTGGACCACGGTGTAGACCGCGACCACCAGGGCGATGCGCACCACCATGCCGTCGCCGCCCTCGACCATCACCAGCAGACAGGCGGGCACGAGGAACAGCAGGCCGGAGAGCGGGACCGCGGTGGCGAGGCCGATGAGCAGGCCGAACAGGCCGGCGTAGGGCACACCCAGGGGGGCGAATCCGGCCCAGACCAGCAAGGCGCAGAGCAGACACACGATCAACCGGCCGCGGAAGAAGGCGGAGACCACCTTCTCGATCTCGTGGAGGATCCGCAGCGTGCGGACCTTGTTGCGCTCGGGCAGGTAGGCCCGCACGGTGTGCCTGATGCGCGGCATGGCCAGGGTGAGGAAGAAGGCGTAGACCGGGATCAGAATCAGGTCGAGGGTGAATCCGAGCAGCCCGGCGATATTGGTGAACACGTCGCGGATCCGGCTACCGACCTCGGCCGAAGCGGTCTGGAGGCCGGAGCGCACCTGGCCATCGACGCGATCGACCAGCGAACGCAGGAAGGCGTTGCCGCCGCCATCGCGACCGCGCACGATCCGCTGGACCAGCTCCTCAGCGTAGGCCAGCTCGGCATCGGCCGCCTCCTGCATGAAATCGTAGAGCGCCTCGGCCTGCTGCCGCTCCTCTTCGGTCAGCTCGCGACGGCCGGCCGGCTCCTCACCGCGATCGAAGGCACGCAGCGAACGCAGCAGCAGGGTGCGATCCTGCATGAACCATTCGCGCACGAAGGCCGCCGCCGGTCCTTCGGCAGCTGCAAGCGCCGGGGGCAGGGCGCCATTCGTGGCGCTGAGCTCGTCGCCAGCGCTCCAGGCGTCCCACACCGCCATCAGCTCCTGATGGCGGAAGGTGAAACACCGACCGTACCATCGCATGACCGCGCGCCAGCCCTTGCGCTGCTCGACGGTGAAATCGTCGCTCAGATCCTGGTGGACCGTGTCGTAGTCGCTGCGCAGAACCTGCGGCCAGCTGCGCGGCCAATCCAGCTCCCGATCCAGCGCGACGTCGAGGTCGGGCAATCCCTCCGGATCCTGGCGCAGGAACGCCGGCCACTGGGTGAACAGCCGCGATTCGCGTGCGACCTGCAGGCCGGTGTCGAGCCGTTCGGTCACCGGCTGCACCGCCTGGTGGTAGAACAACAGAAAGACCTGGCCCCGCCGGTCGAGGCCACCGCCGATCAGACGCTCGAGCCGGTGCTGCCGTTCGTTGACCCAGCTGACGGTGTGCTTGATCAGCGACGGCTCGTAACGCACCCGCAGATCCGCGTCGCGCTCGTAGGCCGGCTCGCCCGGGTCGCGTTCACCGTTGTTGTTGCGGTCCTCGAAGAAGCTGCCGCGATCGATGTCGTCGAGCTGGAGCACGCGATCGCCCGAATCGTAGCGTTCGTTGCGATTGCGATCGAGATACCAGTGGTCCTGCAGCGTGCGCTCGGCGAGATCGGTCGACTGCCGGATCATCGCCGGGATGACCATCGACACGATCAGGCCGCCGCCGGCCAGCAACACCGAATACAACACCAACGAGCCAAGCACCCGATTGATACCGAAGCGCCGCATCAGCTCGACCAGCGGCGAGCAGATGTAGGCAACGGTGAACCCGATGGCCAGGGGCAGCGCCATGGTGCCGAGCGCCTGGAGCACCGGCCGGGTGATGAACGCGGTCTCGCGCACGGCCCAACTGACCATCGCCACCGCGGCGGCGATCACTCCGACGCGGATCCAGACGTTGCCCCAGAGCTCTTCGACCCAGCCGATGTGTTCCGAGTCGTCATCGTCCGTGCGCACCGCGTCATGATCGGTGCCGCAGCGGAGGGTGAAAGGCCATTTCTTGCGCGGGCGCAGCCGCCGCGCTCACCTCAGCGGCGACAGACGGCCTCCAGGTCGGCGCGCACACGCTGCTCGAGCGCGTGCGCGAAGGCGGGGCCGTTATCGAAATCGCTACGGTTGTCGGAACTCTGACGGCCGAAGACGCCGCATTCGATCAGATGATAGGTGATCGCGCCGACATCCTCGCTACGTGCCAGCCCCCAGGAACGCAGGACCTCGCGCGCGAGCAGGCCGAATCGTTCGGCGGCGAGATCCAGCACCCCGTCGACCAGCTCCATCGCCGCCAGGTGGCGGTCCTCGCCCGTCGCCGCCTCCTTGCCCAGGGTCTTGGCGGCATGGCGCAAACCCTCGCCGACGAAGGAATAGGCTTCGACCGGGTACTGGCCATGCTGACGCGCCAGCGCCGCGAGGTCGGTGAACTTGCTCATCACCGCATTACACGCCGCGCGCGCAGCGACGCAACCGCAGGGCGCGCAACCCCGCATGCAATGGTCAGCAGCCAGCCATCGGCCCGGTGCCGCCAGCGCACCCGGCCGATCAGCGGATCGCCGAGAAGATCTCGATCTGTTTGAGGATCGCCCCTTTGGGCAGGAGCAGTTCCACATCGATGGGGATCGCGTCGGCCTCGCCCAGCTGGAGGGCGTCGCGTGGCCACTCGGCGCCGAAGTAGGGCGTGGCGGCGCGCGAATCGGGATTGGGCCAGGTGGCGTCGATCCGATCGGGGTAGACCTCGAGCCACAACCGCAGGTCACGACGCGGCCAGACCGGACTGCGTGCCAGCACCTCTGGCCCGCCGGCGAAGGGCCGATGGCGCAGCTGTAGCTCGTGGCGGCCGTTCTCGGCCTCGATGGTGACGAAGCCGGTGCGATTGGCGCTAAGCGTGTCGTGCTCGGTCACGGTGAGGTTGAAATCCAGATGATTGGCGAACTGGACCCAGATGAAGATCTTGATCCCGTGCCCGGTATAGGGGCCGAGGGTCAACGGCGTGTCCTCGATCATCAGCAGGCCGGAGGCGATGCTGTTCCAGTTCTGCGACTCAACGTTGCCGGCCAGGGCCAATTGCTGCTTGGCGAAGCCGGAATCGACCTCGGGCGAACCGGTGAAACGCGCGAAGAGATAGCGGTTGCGGTGCAGCTGGCGCTTGAGCTTCTCGAACCGGGCCGCTTCGGCCGGGTAGTCGGCGCCGTAGCTCTCCACGTCGTCGCTCAGGCGCTCGAGGAACTGGCTGTCCTCGCTGCTGAGCTGCTGCGCCGCATGGCTGTCGCGGCGCCGTTCGACCGCGATGTGCTCGACCACGTCCTGGAGGTAGTCGAGCCGGTCGCGCAGCTCGCCGCCGCGGGGATCGAAGAAGCTGCGCAAGGCGAAGGAGGCCCAGATGCCCGCGACCAGGATCACCGTCGCCGCGAGGAGCCACACCATCCGCGGATGGACCTGATGCTGATGCCGCAGCCAGCGACGCGGCGGCATCCGCCCCCAGGCGCCGATGCGCTCGCCACGGGTGAAACGGTCGAGATCGCCGATGAACTCCGACATCTCCTGGTAGCGCTCGCGTTTGCGCTTGGCCATCGCCTTGAGCACGATGCGTTCGAGGCCGACCGGAAACTCGGCGACGTGGTTGCGCGGCCACCGCGGTTCGGTGCGGTCGTTGCGAATCGCGGCCAGGCAGGCCTCGCGCTCGGCGAGGTGGATGTAAGGCAGGCTGCCCTTGGTGGCGAACTCGTAGAGCACCACGCCGAGCGAGTAGATATCGCTGAGGTGATCGACATTCTTGGCATCGGTGGCCTGTTCGGGACTCATGTAGTCAAGAGTGCCGATGATCTGGCCAGTGCGGGTCAGGCCCAGCGACTGGTCGAGCTCCTTGGCGATGCCGAAGTCGGTCAGCAGCGGGTGCCGCACGCAGCCGAGGATGTTCTCCGGCTTGAGGTCGCGGTGGACCACCCCGTATTGGTGCGCGTGATCGAGCGCGGTGGCGATGCACCGCACCACATGCACCGCCTCTTCGAGGCTCAGCGCGTCGTGGCGGTAGTCGCGCACCGCGAGGTCCATGACCATGAAGGCGACGTCTTTGTATTTGCCCGTCTCCAAGGCGAGGTCGGCGACCGCGGTCGAGGTACTGCTCAGAGCCTCGCGGCCGCCATGAGGATCGGCACTCTCGCCGGAGTTGATCGCATGCACCGAGACGATGTAGGGGTGATCGCCCAACCGCCGCGCCAGCTCGGCCTCCTGGAGGAAGCGGCGATGGCCGGCGGTACCCTTGCGCGCCGAACAGACCTTGATCGCAAAACGGGCATCGGCCGGCAACGGCGTGCCAAGCATCTCGCTGGCCAGCCGGGCCTGCTCCTCGCGCGGCAGACGTTCGAGCTCGCGGCGGATGACACCGCGCTCCTCGGGCTTGTAGCGCAAGGTGAGCAGATGCAGGTAGTCGTACTCCGCGGCATAGACCTCGCCCATCCCGCCGCGGCCCACACCCTCGATGAGCTTCCACAAACCAAGGGTCTCGCCCAGCAGGGGATAGTCGGGATCGTACCGTCGGGGTCTGCCTTTGTGTTGCACCGCTCCACCCGTCAGCCTGACCGCCACACCATGTGATCATGGGCCCCCGCGGCGCGTCGCAAGCGCGGCTGTCGCCCTCCCGCGCCATCCGGCCACCGGCTGCGCCCCGTCAGCGGTGAAATAGGTTTGCAGGACGACGATCCGCGCCAGCATGAAGCGCCCCTGGAGCAAGTGTATGCACCCGCACCTGAAGTCGCTACTCGATCTCCATGAGGTCAATCTCCAACGGCAGCGCCTGATCAAGGGCCGCGAAGGCCGCGAAAGCACCATCGCCGAAGCCCAACGCGCCTACGCGGCCGCCCAGCAGCTCGCGGACGAGGCCGCGACCAAGGCGGGGAACATGGACGCGCTCATCCGTCAGTACACCGCGGATGTGGAACGCTGCGAGAGCCGGATCGCTGAGCTGCGCGCCCAGCAGATGACGGCCAAGACCAACAAGGAATACCTCACGATCATCAACGGCATCGAGGAATCGAAGGCTGAGATGAATCTGCGGCGGCAGAGCCTGAGCGGCCTCAACGAACAGGTCGGCGCCCTCCAGGCCGAAGCCGAGCAGCTGCAGGCCCGGGCCGACGAACGCAAGGCCAAGCTCGCCGAGACCCGCGCCGAACTCGCCGGGGCCGACGAGCAGGCCGAGAGCGAAGCCGAGCTCCAGCGGATCTACGACGAGAAGAAACAGGCGGTCGACCCGGCCTTTCTTGAGCACTACGAGCGGCTGATCGTCGCCAACCACCCGATGCCGCTGATGCGGGTGGACCCGACCCGCCGCGCCACCCCGCTGGGCAACGTGATCAGCCACAACCACCTCGAACAGGTCCGCCTCGGCAACCTGGTCAAGGAAGCCACCAACAACGCCATCCTCTACGTCGACGAATAGCGCCGCCGCGGAGGACCGATGCTCGATGCCGATGCGCCGCTCTCCGTCGGCGCGCTCACCGCGCTGATCAACGACCGCGTCACCGACATCGGTCCGGTGACCGTGAGCGGTGAGCTCTCCCGCGCCGAGGTCTACCGCTCGGGCCATCTCTATGCCACGCTCAAGGACGCCGACGCGGTGCTCAGCGTGGTCATGTGGCGCAGCACCGTCGTGCGCCAGGGTCGCCTGCCGCGCGAGGGCGACCGGGTGCTGGTCCGCGGCCGGCTGGCGGTCTACGCCCCGCGCGGCCAGTACCAGCTGGTCGCCAACCGCATCAGCCCCGCGGGCGCCGGCGATCTCGCCGCTCGCTTCGAAGCGCTCAAGCGCCGACTCGAAGCCGAAGGCCTGTTCGCCGCCGAACGCAAACGCCCCCTGCCCTTCTGCCCGCACGCGGTCGGCCTGGCCACCGCACCCGGGAGCGCCGCGCTGGCCGACATGGTCGACTCCCTGCGCACGCGCTTCCCCTCGAGCCGCATCGTCCACGCCCCCTGCCTGGTCCAGGGGGCG